>NZ_JAALEA010000269.1 GCF_014145145.1 Dietzia cercidiphylli | reverse complement strand
CGGAGGCCTTCCGCGGTGCCGGCGACATCGTGGCCGAGCAGGCCCGCTGGTGGGCCGAGCGGGCCGCCGGAGCCCGGCGGGACGCCCTCGCGGTCACCTACCGGGAGATCGCGGAGGCGGCCTCCGAGGAGTTCGTCGGCCGGTACGCGGGCGACGTCGCCGTCGTCACCGGTGCCGGCAAGGGCTCCATCGCCGCCGCCGTCACCGGAAAGCTCCTGGCGGGAGGGGCCACCGTGGTGGCCACCACCTCGAACCTGGACCAGTCCAAGCTGGCCTTCTTCAAGGACCTCTACCGTTCCCACGCCCGCGGTGGCGCGGCGCTGTGGGTGCTGCCGGCCAACCTCACGTCGTACTCGGACGTCGACGCGCTGGTCGAGTGGGTCGGATCCGAGCACGCCGAGTCGGCCGGTGGCCAGACCACCGTCCTCAAGGCGCCGCTCACGCCGACGCTGCTCTTCCCGTTCGCCGCCCCGCGTGTCCAGGGTTCGATGGCCGACGCCGGCCCGCGGGCCGAGACCGAGATGCGCGTCCTGTTGTGGGGCGTGGAGAAGCTCGTCGCCGGGCTCGGCGCGATCGGCGCCGACACCGACGTCGACTCCCGTCTGCACGTGGTGCTGCCGGGCTCGCCCAACCGCGGGATCTTCGGTGGCGACGGCGCCTACGGCGAGGCCAAGGCCGCGCTCGACGCCATGATCGCCAAGTGGGGCTCGGAGAAGTCCTGGTCCGAGCGCGTGACGTTCGTCCACGCGATCATCGGCTGGGTCCGGGGCACCGGGCTGATGGGCCACAACGATCCGCTCGTCGACGCCGTGGAGGCCGCGGGCGTGTCCACCTGGTCCACCGCGGGGATCGCCGCCGAGCTGCTGGACTCGTGCACCCCAGACGTCCGTCGGTCCGCCGGCGAGGCGCCCCTCACCGTCGACCTCACCGGGGGTCTCGGCACCGCCGACCTGGACATGGCCGCGCTCGCCGCGGACCGTCCGGCCCCGGTGACCGAGGCCTCGACCGAGGACGCCGACGGGACCCTCGCGGCCCTGCCGTCGCTGCAGACCGTCACCGCCGACGAGCGCCCCGAGTGGGGCCAGGTCACCCAGGACCTCGAGGACATGGTCGTGATCGTGGGCTCCGGCGAGGTCGGGCCCTACGGCAGCGCCCGCACCCGCTTCGAGGTGGAGACCACCGGCGACCTCAGCGCCGCCGGCGTGGTCGAGCTGGCCTGGTCGACCGGGCTCATCACCTGGGAGGACTCGCCGCGCGCCGGCTGGACCGTCACCGGGTCCGGTGACCCGATCGACGAGGCGGACATCGCCGAGCGTTTCCACGACGAGGTGCTCGCCCGGGTGGGCGTGCGCACCTACGCCGACGATTCGCGCGCGGAGATGTTCGCGGGCGCCTCGCCGCAGCTGACCTCGGTGTTCCTGCCGGAGGACCTGTCCTTCGTCGTGGACGACGAGGGCCAGGCCCGCGCGTACCAGGAGGACGATCCGGAGAACACCGTCGTCACCCGCAGCGAGGACGGCGAGTGGACGGTCACCCGCAAGGCGGGCACCGAGATCCGCGTCCCCCGCCGCACCACGCTCACCCGCATCGTGGGTGGCCAGATCCCCACCGGCTTCGACCCGACGGTGTGGGGCATCCCCGCCGACATGGTCTCCGGGATCGACCGGGTGGCGGCGTGGAACCTGGTGGCCACCGTGGACGCCTTCATCTCCTCGGGCTTCACCCCGGCGGAGTTGCTGGCCCACGTCCACCCGGCCGATGTCGCCAACACGCAGGGCACCGGCATGGGCGGTATGACGAGCATGCGCTCGCTCTACATCGACGGCATCCTGGGCCGTAGCCGCGCCAACGACACGCTGCAGGAGGCGCTGCCCAACGTCGTGGCCGCCCACGTCATGCAGTCCTACGTCGGCGGATACGGCTCGATGGTCCACCCGGTTGCGGCCTGTGCCACCACCGCGGTGAGCGTCGAGGAGGGCTTCGACAAGATCCGCGCCGGCAAGGCGGAGTTCGTGGTGGCCGGCGGGTTCGACGACCTGTCCACCGAGGGCATCCAGGGCTTCGCCGACATGTCCGCCACCGCGGACTCCGCGGCGATGGCCGCCAAGGGGATCGACGAGCGCCACTACAGCCGGGCGAACGACCGGCGGCGCGGCGGGTTCGTCGAGTCCCAGGGCGGCGGCACCATCCTGCTGGCCCGTGGCGACGTCGCGGCCCGCATGGGGCTGCCGGTGCACGGGGTGGTGGCCTGGGCGGGGTCGTACGCCGACGGTGCGCACACCTCGATCCCCGCTCCGGGGCTCGGCGCGCTCGGCGCGGGCCGTGGTGGAAAGCGGTCGCCGCTGGCCCGGGGTCTCGCAGAGCTCGGCCTGACCGCGGACGACCTGGCCGTGGTGAGCAAGCACGACACCTCGACCAAGGCCAACGACCCCAACGAGTCGGACCTGCACGAGCGGCTCGGGGCGGCGATCGGTCGCTCCGACGGCAACCCGTTGTTCGTCGTCTCGCAGAAGTCGCTCACCGGGCACGCCAAAGGTGGCGCGGCCGCGTTCCAGCTCATCGGGCTGACCCAGATGCTGCGTTCGGGGACACTGCCCCCCAACCGGGCCCTGGACTGCGTCGACGACGTCCTGGACCGGCACCGGCACCTGGTGTGGCTGCGCGAGACGCTGCAGCTGGGCGGGGACCTGCCGCTCAAGGCCGGCCTGCTCACCTCGCTCGGGTTCGGTCACGTGTCCGGGCTCATCGCCGTGACGCACCCCGAGGCGTTCCATCGCGCGGTGGCCGCGCAGCTCGGCGAGCAGGAGTCGGAGCGCATCCGCGAGGCGGCGCTGGGGCGCGAGCGCGACGGCGCCCGGCGCCTGACCGACGCGATCTACGGCGGCGAGTCCCTCTACAGCCGTCCGGAGGCGCGTCGACTCGGTGAGGGGTCGGCCGACGAGGTCAAGGAGCGCGAGGCCGCGGTCCTGCTGGAC
>NZ_JAALEA010000268.1 GCF_014145145.1 Dietzia cercidiphylli | reverse complement strand
GCCAGGCACAGTGCGCCGTACCCGCCCGCGGCCAGCCGGAACAGTCGCCGGGTGCGTCGTCGTGCCCGCACCGGGGCGTCCCGCAGGCGAGCGGCGGGGGTGTCCGACCGGTACCGCGCCACGGGCTCTCCTGGATCTGGCCGGACCGGCGGTGGCCGGTTCGATGAGCTGTCGGCGTCGAGGATAGTCCGCGCGCGCGACCCGGGGGAGTCGCGCGGATGGACGGAATGGGGCGGGAAAAGCGGCTCGGACGCCGGAGATGTCGGGGCGGTCTGCCAACATAGGCGGCACGGGCGGACGTGGTCGGCACTGACGGCACGGGAGACGGGGTGACATGAGCGGCTGGGTGGTGGTGGACGTCGAGACGTCCGGGATGAGGCCGTCGGTCGACCGGGTGCTGTCGGTGGCGGCGGTGGTGATCGACGACGACGGCGAGGTGGTCGAGGAGTTCGCGACCCTGCTGAACCCGGGGGTCGACCCGGGGCCGGTCCACGTGCACGGACTCACCCCGGCCCTGCTCGCGGGCAAACCGCGCTACGCCGACGTGGCCGCGGACCTGGCCCGGGTGCTCGACGGCCGCACCGTGGTGGCCCACAACGCCACGTTCGACGCGTCCTTCCTGTCCTCCGAGGCGCGACGGGCCGGACTCGAGCCGCCGCTGGAGCGGTTCCTGTGCACGCTGGACTTCGCGGGCCGGCTGCACCTGTCCACCGCCGACCTCAAGCTGGTCACGCTCGCCGCGCACTTCGGGGTGGAGCAACGGGCCGCGCACGACGCCCACGATGACGCGCTGGTCCTGGCCGGGGTGTTCGCAGGGATGCTGCAGGTGGCCGCGGCCAAGGACGTGCAGCCCTCGGTGCGCGAGCTCGACGGGATGCTGGCGGACCCGGAGACCGGCTTCCTGGTCTCCCGCGTGTGGGCCGAGGCTCTTGCGGCACCCAGGCTCTGGCGGCCGGCCGGGCGGCTGAAGCGCGGCGGCGGGCTGGTGCAGGGCATGGAGGTGGTCTTCACGCAGGACGTGGACCGCGACCCGGAGGAGATCGCCGGCCTCGTCGTCGACTCGGGTCTCTACCTGGCCGACCGCATCTCCTCCCGCACCTCGCTGGCCGTGTGCGACGCCCCCGGCGCTGTCCGGGGCCGCGCGGCGTTCGCCCGCAAGAAGGGGCTCGAACTGGTCCCGTTCGCCCGGTTCTCCGAGATGCTCGCCGACGTGGCGCCCGGGCGGCCCGTCGCGGGCGCCCAGGCGGTGGACAGCGCGCAGGAGGCGCTCTTCTGACACGCGCCTCCTGACGCACGTGTTCCGCATCGTGGGGCGCTGGTCCGAGTGGGCGTCGCGGAACTGACATGATGGGCTGCGGCCCACGTCGTCGACAACAGGAGTACCGTCCCGTGCCCGCACCCCAGAACGCCGCCGCCCGCGAGGTCTACGAGAAGGAGCGGGCCCACGTCCTGACCCCGTGGTCCGCCTGGGGCGCCAGCGACCCGATGGTCGTCACCGCCGCAGAGGGCTGCCACCTCACCGACGGCGACGGCAACCGCCTGCTCGACTTCACCTCCCAGCTGGTCAACACCAACATCGGCCACCAGCACCCCGTGGTGGTCAAGGCCATCCAGGACCAGGCCGCCGAGCTGTGCACCATCAACCCCGCGCACGCCAACGCCGCCCGCGCCGAGGCCGCCCGGCTGGTCGCCGAGGTCGCACCCGCCGGCATGAACCGCGTGTTCTTCACCAACGCCGGCACCGAGGCCGTCGAGCACGCCGTCCGCATGGCGCGCCGCCACACCGGCCGGCACAAGACCCTCTCGGCGTTCCGCAGCTACCACGGCGCCACCACCACCTCGATGAACCTCACCGGTGATGCCCGCCGCTGGGCCAACGACCACGGCAACACCGGCGCCGTGCACTTCCACGCGCCCTACCTGTACCGGTCGCAGTTTTACGCGGAGAACGAGAAGCAGGAGTGCGACCGCGCGCTCGAGCACCTGGACTCGCTCATCGCGCTGGAGGGTCCGGACCACTTCGCGGCCCTGATCATCGAGTCGGTGCCCGGCACGGTCGGGATCATGGTGCCGCCGGCCGACTACCTGCGCGGTGTGCGGGAGATCTGCGACAAGTACGGGATCGTCATGATCTGTGACGAGGTCATGTCCGGCTTCGGGCGCACCGGCGCCTGGCTGGCCCTGGACAACTTCCGGTCCGGAGACGACGACTGGGCCCCCGACCTCATCACCTTCGCCAAGGGCTCCAACTCCGGTTACGTCCCCTTGGGCGGGGTGATCCTGCACGACCGGATCGCCGCCTCCTTCGAGACCACCCCCTACACCGGTGGCCTGACCTACGCCGGGCACCCGCTGGCCTGCGCCTCCGTGGTGGCCACGATCAACCTGATGCGTGACGAGAAGATCGTCGAGAACGCCCGCACGATCGGCGAGGACGTGATCGGCCCGCGCCTGCGCGAGCTCGCACGGACGCACCCGTCGATCGGCGAGGTCCGCGGCCTGGGAGTGTTCTGGGCCGTGGAGATGGTGGCCGACCGCGAGACACGCGAGCCCCTCGCCCCCTACGGTGGGACATCGGAGGCCATGGCCAGGACCTTCGCCGCCGCCAAGTCCGACGGCGTGCTGTTGTTCATGAACTACAACCGATTCCACATCGTTCCGCCCTGCATCATCACGGCCGACGAGGCGAACGCGGGGCTCGATATCTTCGACCGCGCACTCGATGTGGCCGATTCCTATGTGGGGAGCTGACCGGACATGGCGCTGATACTGGGCCTGATCGTCAACGCCGTCGCCCTGTGGGTGGCGACTCTGATCGTGCCGGGGATCTCCCTGTACGAGACCGCCGGTGTCGCCGACATGGACGCCGGCGCCATCGATAATGAGGTGAGCGTGCCGACCATCGCGGCGCTGCTCATCGTGGCCGTGGTGTTCACGCTGATCAACGCGGTGATCAAGCCGATCGTGCAGCTGCTGTCGCTGCCGCTGACCATCCTCACGCTGGGGCTGTTCCTGCTGGTGATCAACGCGCTGATGCTCATGCTCACCAGCTGGGTCACCACCACGTTCCAGCTGTTCGGTGCCGAGTACCTGGTGAGCGGGTTCTGGGCGGCGTTCTTCGGGGCGATCGTGATCGGCCTGGTCAACTGGGTGCTGGGCATGGTGCTCCCCACGCGCGCCCGCGACTGAGGTCCGGCCGCTGCACCGAGCCCGGCCGCTGCACCGAGCCCGGCCGCCGCACGAGAAGAGCGTTCCGCACACATCCGCCGAGAGGCAGGTGTGCGGAACGCTCTTTTCGATGGGAGAGGTGGGTCCGTCAGACGACGCTCAGGAGCCGAAGGCGGCCGAGGAGATCGCGTTCGGGGACCAGCCGCGCGCGGCGGTGTCGCGGATGAACTGCATCTGCGGGTAGAACGAGTTGCCCGGGCAGGCGGTCCCGCCCCAGTCGCGGTGGCCCGAGACGGCCGGCATGTTGCGCGTGGCACCGCCCTGCGGGTTGCGGTAGGTGATGCCGCCGCGCGGGTTGATGCCCGTGGCCGAACAGAGGGCACGAACGCAGTCGATGGTCGCGCCCACGGCAGCGGGGGTCGGCGGCGCTCCGGTGAAGTCGCCCAGCACGCAGATCCCGATATTGCCGTTGTTGACGCCGCCCGTGTGGCCCGCGGTGACCACCGGGGGAGCGATGCCGGCGACCGGAGGCACCTGGAAGACCGGGGTCCCGCCGACGGTTCCGCCGCGGCCCTGGTAGATCCGGCCCTCCGGGTCGATGAGCAGGTGGTACCCGACGTCGCCCCAGCCCAGCGTGTTGGCGTGGTAGTTGTAGATCGCGCGCACACTCGCGGCGCGGTCCGGTCCCACGGGCGAGGCCGTGTGGTGGATCGTGATCGCCTGCGCCGGGTGGAACTGCGGTGCCCAGCGGTTCCCCGAGACGTCACCGGGGCCCCATGCCGCCCGCGGGATGATCGGCAGGCCGAGCGTTCCGACGCTCCCCAGGCTGTAGTTGCGCGGTGCGGCCCGGCCGTCGTCGAACGCGGTGGCACGGGCGCCCGCGGGGGCGTCGACCTCGTAGCCCACGGATCCCAGCGGCGCGGCGACGAGATCGGACGCGGGAGTGCTGCCGCTGTCCGGGGCGGAGTCCATCGCCTCGAGCGGGAGCCAGTCGCCCACCGAGCCGTCGGGGAACGCGAACCGGATCCGGCCGGCGATCTCCTCGGCGCTGGGGAAGGTCACCCCCACGTAGCCGAGCGGGCCGTTCGGCTGGATCATCCCGCTGCCGGTCGGGACCGACTTGAGCAGGTCCTGGGCCATGCCGAGGGAACCGGTGTCGAACGGGTTGGCCCCGGCGAGGGGGCCACGGACGGAGGAGGCGACTGCGACGCCCACCCCGACTGACGCGGCGGTGAGAAACCCACGGCGTGAAACGGGCATAAGGGTGCACTCCAGACTTGTACTGCAGAAACTGACGCCTGGCATATCGGCGCGATCGACCGCCACATTACGCGCTCGACGTAACCAAATCGAGACCTTTGTTACCGGAGTGATACATGTGACGAGTGAGGTTCAGGAGGCGCCTCTGGAGCCTTCAAGGGCTGGTCTTTGCGGGCCCGACGCCAGACCACGCGCCCACTCGGCCGCCGAGCCCACGCATCGACAGGCCGCCTCGCCCAACGAGAAGAGCGTTCCGCACACCCGGCTCTCGGGCGATGTGTGCGGAACGCTCTTCTCGTTGGGACCAACTCCTGGGACCAGCCCCCCGGGGCCAGCCCCCCAGGACCAGCCCCAGGTGTCAGGGGGCCCAGGTCCGGGCGCCCACGGTGCTGCCCACGGGCTCGTCGGAGCCCACGGCCTCGTCGGCGTACGCGCGGTTCACGGCCGAGACCACGGCGCGCAGCGTCGCGGTGGTGATGGAACCGGCACGGCCGACTCCCCAGAACACCCGGTTACCGAACTGCACCTCGACGTACGCCGCCGCGGTGGCGTCGTCGCCGGCGGTCATGGCGTGCTCCGAGTAGTCGAGGATGCGCACCTCGTCGTCGAACATCTCGTTGAGCGCGGCGACGAACGCCGCCAGGGGGCCGTTACCGGACCCGGTCAGCTCCTTGGTCTCGCCCTTCCACTTGACCACGGCGTCGATCGAGTCCACGCCGTCGTCGGTCTCGGCGGGAACGAGGTGCTGCGACATGCGCTCCATGGGTGAGACGCGGTCCAGGTACTCCAGCGAGAAGATGTCCCACATCTGCTTGGGCGTGACCTCGCCGCCCTCGGAGTCGGTGACGCTCTGCACCAGCCCGGAGAACTCCATCTGCAGGCGCCGCGGCAGCTGCAGGCCGTAGTCGCTCTTCATGATGTAGGCCACGCCGCCCTTGCCGGACTGCGAGTTCACGCGGATCACGGCCTCGTAGGTGCGGCCCTCGTCCTTGGGGTCCACGGGCAGGTAGGGGACCTCCCACGTGATGTCGGTGATGTCCTCGCCGCGCGCGTCGGCCTCGACCTGCAGAGCGTCGAAGCCCTTGTTGATCGCGTCCTGGTGCGAGCCCGAGAAGGCGGTGAAGACCAGGTCGCCGCCGTAGGGGTGACGCTCGGGTACGCGCAGCTGGTTGGCGTACTCGACGGTGCGGCGGATCTCGTCCATGTCCGAGAAGTTGATCTGCGGGTCGACGCCGCGGGTGAGCAGGTTCATGCCCAGCGTCACCAGGCAGACGTTGCCGGTGCGCTCGCCGTTGCCGAACAGGCAGCCCTCGATGCGGTCGGCGCCGGCCTGGAAGGCCAGCTCGGCGGCGGCCACGCCGGTGCCACGGTCGTTGTGCGGGTGCAGCGACAGGATCGTGGAGTCGCGGCGCGCCAGATTGCGGTGCATCCACTCGATCTGGTCGGCGTACACGTTGGGCGTGGCCATCTCGACCGTCGCGGGCAGGTTGAGGATGATCGGGTTCTCCGGAGTGGCGCCCACGACCTCGGTGACGGCGTCGCAGACCTCCTTGGAGAACGCGAGCTCGGTGCCGGTGAACGACTCGGGGGAGTACTCCCAGCGCCAGTTGGTGTCCGGGTAGTCCTTCGCGATGGCGGTCACCAGCTCGGCGGCGTCGGTGGCGATCTTCTTGATCGCGTCGCGGTCCTTACGGAACACGACCTTGCGCTGCAGGATCGAGGTCGAGTTGTAGAAGTGCACGATCACGTTGGACGCGCCTTCGCACGCCTCGAACGTGCGGCGGATCAGGTCCTCCCGGCACTGCACCAGCACCTGGATGGTGACGTCGGAGGGGATCGCCTCGTCCTCGATGATCTCGCGGACGAAGTCGTAGTCGGTCTGCGAGGCAGACGGGAACCCGACCTCGATCTCCTTGTAGCCCATGCGGACCAGCAGTTCGAACATCCGGCGCTTGCGGGCCGGGCTCATGGGGTCGATCAGCGCCTGGTTGCCGTCACGCAGGTCCACGGCGCACCACTGGGGCGCGTGGGTGATGACCTTGTCCGGCCAGGTGCGGTCGGGCAGCGAGACGTCCTCGACCTCCTCCGCGAAGGGCCGGTACCGGTGGGCCGGCATCGAGGAGCCCTTCTGTCGGTTCCACGACGGTTGGTCGGGGCGTCCGGGCTTGGAGGGGGGAGTGATGGTCGACGACGACGAGACGAATGCGTCAGCGGGATTCATTGCGGGGCTCTACTTCCGTGGATTCGATCTGTGGGGATCGGACCGGCGCGACGAGATCCCGCGACGGGGAGCCGGTCCGCCTCAGCGGGCCCCGCCGCGGCACCCAAGAAGGAGCACGCGCTGCATGGGGGTCACGATACACGGTTCCGCAGGGTCTCACGGAATCGGGATGACGAAGGTTGTGGACCCCGTGGTCGCTTCCGGCGGGGAGAGCGGGGAGTCGGCGCCCAGCTCCTGGTCGTGGTGCATCGACCCCCACAGTCTGCGACAGCCGGCCTCCTCGGCGATACCGAGCGCCTTGTCCACCAGTTGATGGGCGATCCCGCGGCCACGCAGCGGTTCGCTCACCCGGATCCCGTAGACGAACAGGTCCGGGCTGGCGCCCAGGTAACCGGTCTCCACCGCCACCAACATGCCCACCGGGACCTCGTCCTGCAGCGCCAGCAACAGCAGGTTGGATCCGTTGTCGAGGAAGTCCCGGGTCCACTCCGCGGTGGGCGGGTAGCTGAACAGGTCGTCGGCGGTCAGCACCAGGTCGAGGTCGCCGCGCGAGGCGCGACGGATCACGAGCTCCGGTTGCTCCGGCGAGGTCATCTGTTCAGTGTGACAAATACGCGGGCGGTCCGGTGCACGTGAGTGACGGCCGGGTGCGACCGGTACCTCGTCGTCAACGGTTGGCGATCATCCAGTCGATCCAACCGTTCTGGAACGGGACCGACTCGTACCAGGCCGGATTGGTGCCGTCGGGCTGGCGTCGTGCGTGGTCGGAACCGGAATGGATGCCCACCAGCAGGTCGCCGTGGAAGACGGGCCCGCCGGAGTCCCCGGCCCCGTATCCGCCCTGGATGGTGTGGGACCGGCCGATGCGGGATCCGCCCCGCGGCTCCATCCGCTCGAGGCGGGTGAGTCCGGTGCGCAGCTCCGCGGCGCGCTGACCGCCGGGCGAGGTGGCGCCGAAGCCGTGGAACCGCAGCACGTCGCCGGCCACGGGGTCCCTGCCCGCGCGCTTGACGGACGGGGACGGCGCCGGATGCGCCAGCTTGAGCAGCATGACGTCCCCGGCGGGCGCGTGGTAGGCGGCGACGGGGGTGTGCCGCCCGATGCTGCCGGTCTCGAGGGATCCGAACGCCCCGACGATCTGGGGGGTGGCGAGCGAGGCGGTCTCGGCGAACCCGCCCGGGACGGTCGCCCCGTTGCCGAATCCCAGGGTGTACGCGTTCGGGTTGGCGGGGCCGCAGTGCCTGGCCGTCGCCACCCAGTACGGGGCCACCACCACTCCGGAGCACGGGGTGCCGGGGATCCCGCTGAACGTGGTGATCTGGACGGCCCAGGGCGCCGGCCCGGAGGGAGTGCCGTTGACCACGGCCCCGGCGGTGGGGGCGGAGACGGCGAGCGGGGCGATGACCGCGGCGACCGAGGCGAGCGTCGTCGCCACCAGGCGGGACGTGCGGCGTGACCCCCGGTGGGTCTCACTGCGGCAGTCACGGCGGGAATCGCGGCGGGAATCACGGCGGGAATCGCGGCCGCCCTGTGCGGCGCGGCTGTTGCTCGAGGTGCCGCTGGGGCGGGTGAGGCGCATGAGGCTCAGCGTAAGTGATGGGATCGACGTGCGCTGCCGCTCGGGGTAGGTCCTCATGGCTCTGGAATCGCGGCCCACCCCGCCCGCGTTACCCCGGGACCGACTGCGCCGGCGTCACCCGTGGCCCACTGCCCCCGCGTTGCCCGGGACCGACTGCGTCTCCTGGTCGACCTCCTTGTTGGCCAAGCGCACGGTCGCCACCACCATCAGGACGAGGGTCGCGGCGAGGATCGCCAGCTCGGGGCCGTCGACGGTGAACCACTCGCCCAGGACCACCACGCCCAGTCCCAGCGCGACGACGGGCGTGGTGACGGTGGAGGCGGGCACCGCCTGGTGCACGGCCCCCGCGGAGAACGACATCTGCTGCAGCGTCAGCGCGATCACCGCCGCCGCCACCAGTCCGTACACCTCACCCGTGGTGAACACCTCGAGCAACCCGCCCGAGTACCACCGGTCGGCCACACCCTTGGTGAGCAGCGCGACGTAGGCGAACGCGAGACCGCCGGCGACACCCAGGAGCAGCGCGCGGTTACCGTTGCGGCGTCGGTTCCGGGACAGGCGCAGCAGCACGGCGATGACGGCGAGCCCGGCCGCGCACGCGAGCGCCCACTCGTACCAGGGCGGGTGCGCGTCTCCTCCCGTCGGTCGCCCGTAGATCACCAGGACGACCACGCATCCCGCCAGGACGTATCCCCAGAACAGTTCGGTCTTGGTCACCCGCCGGCCGGTCACCCACGCTCCGAGGGGGAGCGCGAAGGTCAGTGAGAGGACGGTGATGGTCTGCACGAGGATGAGCGAGCCGAATGCCAGCGCCCCACCCTGGAAGGCGAATCCGGCCAGGCTGATCGCCATGCCCGACCACCAGTACCTGCTGGCGAGAACGCCGAAGCGGCCCTCGAGCCGACCCCCGGCGCGGTCCTTCGTGCGGTGCCGCATCACGGTGCCGAAGGCCTGGCTGAGGGCGGAGGCGAGGGCCAGGAGGACGGCCACCCAAGTTTCAGTCATCGATGATGAGTAAACACCTCCCGTAATGTAGGGCTGCGTTAAGCCGATCAACACCGGAAGGGTGTGACCGCGTGGCACTCGTAGTGCAGAAGTACGGCGGCTCCTCCGTGGAGTCCGCAGAACGTATCCGTCGGGTGGCCGAACGGATCGTCGAGACCAGGAAGGCGGGCAACGACGTCGTCGTCGTCGCCTCCGCGATGGGGGACACGACCGACGAGTTGTTGGACCTGGCGGACCAGGTCTGCCCGGCGCCCCCGCAGCGCGAGATGGACATGCTGCTGACCTCGGGCGAGAGGATCTCCAACGCCCTGCTGGCCATGGCCATCAGTTCGTTCGGGATGGAGGCGTACTCGTTCACCGGCTCGCAGGCCGGGATCATCACCACCACCAAGCACGGCGACAGCCGGATCATCGACATCACACCGGGGCGGGTCCGCGACGCCCTGGACCAGGGCAAGATCGCTCTGGTCGCCGGGTTCCAGGGTGTGTCCCGGGAGACCCGCGACGTCACGACCCTGGGTCGTGGCGGTTCGGACACCACCGCGGTGGCCATGGCGTCCGCGTTGGGCGCCGACGTCTGCGAGATCTACTCGGACGTCGACGGCATCTACACCGCCGACCCCCGGATCGTCCCCGACGCCCGCAAGCTCGACACCATCTCGTACGAGGAGATGCTGGAGATGGCGGCCGTCGGTTCGAAGATCCTCAACCTGCGGAGCGTCGAGTTCGCCCGCCGGTACCACGTGCCCCTGCGCGTGCGCTCGTCGTATTCGACCAACCCAGGCACGCTCGTGGCCGGAAAAGTGGAGGACATCCCCGTGGAAGACGCAGTCCTGACCGGAGTCGCTCACGACGCCTCGGAGGCCAAGATCACGGTCGTCGGAATCCCGGACCAGCCGGGGTACGCCGCCAAGATCTTCCGCGTGGTGGCCGACGCCGAGATCAACATCGACATGGTCCTGCAGAACGTCTCCAAGGCGGAGGGCAAGACCGACATCACCTTCACCTGCCCGCGTGAGGTCGGGGCCAGGGCCGTCGAGGTGCTCTCGCAGGCCAAGGACGACCTCGGGATCGACCAGGTGCTCTACGACGACAACGTCGGCAAGGTCTCCCTGGTCGGCGCCGGCATGAAGTCGCATCCGGGCGTCACCGCGACGTTCTGCGAGTCGCTGTCCGAGGCCGGGGTCAACATCGAGCTCATCTCCACCTCGGAGATCCGCATCTCGGCGCTGGTCCGCGAGGACGAGCTCCCCGAGAGCGTCCGCGCCCTGCACGCCGCGTTCGAGCTGGGCGGCGAGGAGGAGGCCCAGGTCTACGCCGGCACCGGCCGCTGACCTGAGCCCCTGCGTCCCCCCACCTCGAGAAGACAGTTCCGCACACATCGCCCGAGAGCGCGTGTGCGGAACTGTCTTTTCGTCGGCGCACTGCCGTCCGTCGGTCGGTGCCCGCCCGCCGGCTGGCGCACTGCCGTCAGCCGCCGCGCTCGCGGACGCCAGCCCGTATGTCGGCGGCGGTGGCGTGTTCATCCCGGGTGACCATCGTGGTGGTGAGGGGGTAGACCAGCCATCCCGCGCGGCGCAGGCGGTTCCAGCGGGTGAGGTCCTTGGCGTGCTGCGCCGGTGTGCGGTGGTACTCGCCGTCGTACTCGACGCCGACCTTGAGGTCACGACGCGCGAGGTCGAGGACATACGGGAGGCCGGGTGCGGGCACCTGCGTCTCGAACCTCGTGAGCCCGTGTCGGAGTAGGAACAGTCGGGTCCGGGTCTCCCACGGCGACGCGGCTCCGGTGTCGCAGAGGTCGAGTGCGGCCAGGACCTGTCGTTTGCCGGGGATCCGTCGGGGGTCCATCGAGAGTGGCCGGACGTCGCGCTCCGGGTCGACGCCGATGGACGGGCCCGCATCCAATGCACAGACGGCGTCCGTCAGGTCACCGCGCCGCGCGATGTCGAACAGCGCCCATGCGGGGCTCGCGGCCAGGCCGGCACCCGCGGTTCCGGTCAGGTGGCACACGTGTTCCCGTGGGATCGTGTACTGGCGGCCGATCATGCCGGGCCGACGTACCCGCGTCGAGCCGGCGGCGAACTCGTCGGGGTAGTCCCGCGGCGGGAACGGGTGGCCGTGTGCGTCGGCGGCCAGCCAGCCGGTCGCGATCGCGCCGGGGTACAGCGCGGTGATCGCCGTGATCCGGGTGAGCGGGTGGTCGCGGTCGGCGGTGCGCGGGACCCACAGGCCTCGGTGGTGCGGGACGAGGCCGCTGGAGTGCAGGCGCCGCCCGCGTTCGGGGACGAGGTCGCGGGTGCGGCGGGGAGACGGGTCGGGGCGCATGGGGCAAGCGTCGACGACGACGAGCGTGGCATCCCTCGTCCATCCCGCGATTTCGGCATCGTCTGTGGAGACGGGCGGCCATGTGGAGCATCGGGCCCGCCAGCCCATGGGGCCCGCCAGCCCATCGGGCCCGCCAGCCCATCGAAAAGGACGTTTCGCACACCTCCCTCTCGGCCGACGTGAGCCGAACAGACTTCTCGTTGGTCGGCGATGGCGAGGTCGGCCGCTCCCCGCACTGTGACGCGGGCCGCTGTCCATCGCCACCGGCCTCGGTAGACTGGGTCCCCACACCGGTCGGTCGAGCGCAGGGCGGAGAACCCGTCCGCGGCGGGCCGGGACAGAACCTTTCAGGAGTTGACCTCAACGATGACCACTGTCGCCGTAGTCGGAGCCACGGGCCAGGTGGGGCGCGTGATGCGCGCCCTGCTGGAGGAGCGGGACTTCCCGGCTGACAAGGTGCGGTTCTTCGCCTCCGCCCGGTCGGCGGGCACCACGCTGCCGTTCCGCGGCGAGGAGATCGTCGTGGAGGACACGGCCGACACCACCGACGAGGAGCTCAAGGGCATCGACATCGCCCTGTTCTCCGCGGGCGGCACGATGTCCAAGGAGCAGGCCCCTCGGTTCGCCGCGGCTGGCGCCGTCGTCGTCGACAATTCCAGCGCCTGGCGCAAGGACCCCGACGTCCCGCTGATCGTCTCCGAGGTCAACCCCGAGGCCGCGCAGAACCCGCCCAAGGGCATCATCGCCAACCCCAACTGCACCACCATGGCCGCGATGCCGGTGCTCAAGGTGCTGCACGACGCCGCGGGGCTCACGCGCCTCGTCGTCTCCACGTACCAGGCCGTGTCCGGGTCGGGGTTGCAGGGCGTGCGGACCCTCGAGGAGCAGGTGACCGGGAACGTCGGCGTCGGCCACGAGTTGGTGCACGACGGCGCGGCGCTCAAGGTGGACGACACGGGGCCGTACGTGGCGCCGATCGCGTTCAACGTGCTGCCGATGGCGGGCGCGCTGGTCGACGACGGGTCCGGGGAGACCGACGAGGAGCAGAAGCTGCGCAACGAGTCGCGCAAGATCCTCGGGCTGCCGGAGCTGCGCGTCGCCGGCACCTGCGTGCGCGTACCCGTGTTCACCGGCCACACGCTGAGCATCAACGCCGAGTTCGAGCGGGACATCACCCCGGAGCAGGCGCGCGAGCTGCTGTCCTCGGCGGCCGGCGTGAAGGTCGTGGACGTGCCGACCCCGCTGGACGCCGCGGGCATCGACGAATCGCTGGTGGGCCGCATCCGACAGGACCAGTCGATCGAGGGCAACAGGGGCCTGAACCTCATGGTGGCGGGCGACAACCTGCGCAAGGGCGCCGCGCTCAACACGATCCAG
>NZ_JAALEA010000267.1 GCF_014145145.1 Dietzia cercidiphylli | reverse complement strand
GCGACCGCTGGGATCCGGACCTGCTCGACTCGGGCGACCGCCGCAACGTGGTCGACCGCTACCGGTACTGGCGGCGAGAAGCGATCGTCGCCGACCTCGACACCCGGCGGCACCCCTTCCACGTGGCCATCGAGAACTTCGGTCACGACGCCAACATCGGCACCGTCGTCCGCACGGCCAACGCCTTCCTCGCGGCGGAGGTGCACATCGTGGGGCGACGTCGCTGGAACCGCCGCGGGGCGATGGTCACCGACCGCTACCAGCACCTGCGCCACCACGAGGACGTGGCAGCGCTGATGGACTGGGCCGAGTCGGAGGGGGTGCCGGTCGTCGCCGTCGACAACCTCCCCGGCGCCGAGCCGCTCGAGACCGCCCGGCTCCCGCGCGAGTGTGTGCTGCTGTTCGGTCAGGAAGGTCCCGGGGTCAGCGCCGACGCGCGACGACGGGCGGCGAAGACCGTGTCGATCGCCCAGTTCGGCTCCACCCGGTCCATCAACGCGGGCGTGGCCGCGGGGATCGCGATGCACGCGTGGGTCCGCGAGCACGCTGCGAACGGCCGAGGAGATAGCTATTGATTTTCGATAGGTAATCATCCATAGTCGTGAGATGGAGATCGAAAGACGAGCGGTCCTGCCGCTGCGGGTGTCCCTGGTGGTGCTGTTCGCGGTACTGCTCCTGCTGCAGACCATGTCGTTGCCCAGGCAGTTCGCGCACATGGCTGAGACATCGCCGGGCGACGCACACCTGCGGTGGCCACTGACGGCGGTGTCGATCTACTGGGTGCTGTGCATCCAGGTCGTGGTGGTGGCCACCTGGAAGCTGCTCACGCTGGTCAAGGACGACCGCATCTTCACCGACGCGTCACTGATCTGGGTCGACGTGATCCTCGGGGCGATCGTCGCGGCCTGGGGGATGCTCGTGCTCGTCCTGGTGCTCGTGGGCGTCAACGCGAACGATCCCGGACTGCCGCTGCTGCTCTTCCTCGTCGTCGTCATCATCACCGTCGCGGCGCTGCTCATGGTCGTCATGCGGGCACTCCTCCGGCAGGCCACCTCGTTGCGGTCCGAGATGGACACGGTGGTGTGATGCCGATCGTCGTGCGGATCGACGTGGAGCTCGCCAGGCGCAAGATGAGCGTGGGTGAGTTCGCGGAGCGGGTGGGACTCACGCCGGCGAACGTCGCGGTGCTGAAGAACGGGCGTGCCAAGGCGGTGCGGTTCAGCACGCTCGAGGCCATGTGTCGCGTGCTGGAGTGTCAGCCCGGGGACCTGCTGGAATGGGTGGAGGAATGAGGAGCGCAGCGGGGTTCGCCCTGGTCCTCGTCGGGGTGCTGAGCGTGGTGGGCCTCGGGGGAGTGGCGATCGTCCTCGGCGGGGCGGACGACTCCCCGGGACTACAGGGGATCGGTGTGGTCCTGGTGGTCGGGGCGACGGTCGCCGCCCTCCGTTGGCGGGGCGGACGACCACGGTAGAGACCCGGCTCAGACCGCCGGCGCGGAGGGTCCGTTGCGGATGCGGTCGACGAGCTTCGGCCCGGCGGTGATGGCCATCGGTGTGACCGAGACCAACACGATCCCGATGAGGATCAGGTCGATGTGCTCCTTGATCAGCGCGAATTGCCCCAACCATGCGCCGAGTGCGGTCACCCCCGCGGCCCACAACACCGCACCCACCATGTTGAACAGCACGAACACGCGGTAGCGCATCCCGGCCATGCCCGCCACCAGCGGCGCGTAGGTGCGGACGATCGGCACGAAGCGGCACAGGATGATCGTGGCCGGCCCCCACTTGTCGAAGAACTCGTGGGCCTCGCGGATGTAGACCTGCTTGAAGATCCGCCCGTCCGGCCGCTCCCGCAGGTGGTGGCCCCACCGGTTGCCGATGAAGTAGCCCACCTGGTCGCCGAGGAACGCCGCGATCGGGGCGGCCACCAGCACCACCCACAGTGGTGCGAAGGGGTTGTCCTGCTGGGTGAGCAGTCCCGCGGTGAACAACAGTGAGTCGCCCGGGAGGAACGGGAACAGCAGACCGGACTCGATGAAGACCACGGCGAGGAGAGCCGGGAGTATCGCGTTGCCGAACGGTCCGTCGCCGGACAGCCAGAACTCCGGGTCCATGAATCCGGGACCGAGCGCCAGGACGTGCTGGGCCTGTTCGGCCACCAGGTGCGTGTTCACCTCGGGAATCGTAGACCCGCTCTGCTGGGAAACCGCTGAAGGCGTGCCCCCGCTGGTCCTCCGGGGCCCGCCACCTCGCGGTACCTCGTAGGATGGGATGAGTCACAGTGCCGAAATCTGGAGGATCGTCAATGCCTATCGCCACCCCGGAGCAGTACAAGGACATGCTCGACCGGGCTCGCCAGGAGGGTTTCGCCTACCCCGCGATCAACTGCACCTCCTCCGAGACCATCAATGCGGCCATCAAGGGATTCGCCGATGCGGGCTCGGACGGGATCATCCAGTTCTCCACCGGTGGAGCGGAGTTCGGTTCCGGCCTGAACGTCAAGGACATGGTGACGGGCGCGGTCGCACTTGCCGAGTTCGCGCACATCGTGGCCGAGAAGTACGACGTGTTGGTCGCGCTGCACACCGACCACTGCCCCGAGGACAAGCTCGACACCTTCGTGCGCCCGCTCATCCAGATCTCCCAGGAGCGCGTCGACGCCGGACGAAACCCGCTGTTCCAGTCGCACATGTGGGACGGCTCGGCCACCCCGCTCGACCGCAACCTCGAGATCGCCAAGGAGCTCCTCGAGAAGACGGCCAGCGCCAACCAGATCCTCGAGATCGAGATCGGCGTCGTGGGCGGCGAGGAGGACGGTGTCGAGAACGAGATCAACGAGAAGCTCTACACCTCCCGTGAGGACTTCGAGGCGACCATCGACGCGCTCGGGGCCGGCAACACCGGGCAGCGCTACCTGCTCGCCGCGACATTCGGCAACGTCCACGGCGTCTACAAGCCGGGCAATGTCGTGCTGCGTCCCGAGGTGCTCAAGATGGGCCAGGAGGTCGCGGTGGAGAAGCTCGGGCTGAACCAGGGCGACCTGCCGTTCGACTTCGTCTTCCACGGCGGCTCGGGCTCGGCCAAGAGCGAGATCGAGGAGGCGCTGAGCTACGGCGTCATCAAGATGAACGTCGACACCGACACGCAGTACGCGTTCACCCGCCCGATCGCCGGTCAGATGTTCGCCAACTACGACGGAGTCCTGAAGATCGACGGCGAGGTCGGCAACAAGAAGGTCTACGACCCGCGCTCGTACCTCAAGAAGGCCGAGCAGGGGATGTCCGAGCGGGTCGTCGAGGCGTGCAACGACCTCAAGTCGGCCGGCAAGTCCAAGGGCGCCTCTACCTGACCAGCGGCTTCGGCCTGATCACACTCACGGCGACCCGACGGGGTCGGTGCCACCAGCGGCGTCTCTCCTCCAGTGGAGAGGCGCCGCTGTCGTGTGATCACCGGGTGGTCTGGGCGCCATGCCCGGCAATTCTGGATCGAACACTTGTGCTGTTCCGCCCCGGGCGATAAGATGGATCACACGTTCGAATGGTGGCGAGTCTGATTGGCGGAGGGGGGTGCGGTGGTGGATCCGATGATGACGACGACGAGTTCGGCGGCATTCGGGGCGCTTCGCGCCGTGCCGGAGGCTCTCG
>NZ_JAALEA010000266.1 GCF_014145145.1 Dietzia cercidiphylli | reverse complement strand
GTCGCGGGGGCGAGGTGGGAGGGGGCGGGCCGGGCGGGCTCGACGGCGGGGCTGCGCCCATCCCCGGGCCGGGGGCGGGGGTGAAGGGGGCCTCGAGACGATCGTCGAACCTCGCGCACCCGGCCGTCGCGACGGCCAGGACCACCAGCAGCGAGAGCGATCTCATGGCGACAAGACTACGGTGCGCCGTGTCCTGGGTGCGGGTGCCCGGGAAGCGGCCTATGGTCGCATGGTGACTTCCTCAACGCCCGGAGACGACGCCCGAACCGAGATCATCCACGATGTCGACTACCCGCTCGACGTCCCCAACGCGACGGGGACCGGCTCCGGCACGGGGACCACGGACTCGGCGACCACGGCATTCCCCGCGGCGGGCCGGACGGACTACTCGCAGTTCTCGGAGTCCGGGGGCTACGACACGTCGACGCCGTTGCCGTTCGGCGACCAGCCCACGACGATCGACCCCGCCCCCCGGGACGAGATCTCGCGGCGTGGCACGACCGACTTCGGATTGTTCCTCCTCCGTCTCGCCGTGGGCGTCCTCCTGGCGATGCGCGGTCTGCAGAAGCTCTTCGGTCTGTTCGGCGGCCCTGGGCTCGACGGGTTCACGCAGACCCTCACCGAGTCGGGTTTCGAGCAGGCGCGGCTCCTCGCGATCGCCGGCGGCGTCGTCGAGCTGGTCGCGGGGATCCTGCTCGTCGTCGGCCTGGCGACGCCGGTCGCGGCGGCCGGGTTGCTCGGGTTGGTCGGGTTGGGCCTCGCGGTCCGGCTGACCGGCGACGACCCCGTACCGCTCCTCGGCGAGACGACCCGTGGGCTGGAGACGTCGGTCCTGTACGTCGCCGCCCTGCTCACGCTCCTCTTCGCGGGAGCCGGACGCTGGTCTGTCGACCGCAAGTGGCAGTGGTCGCACCGACCCCGGTTCAGCGGAGTGATCTGGCTGCTGCTGGCCGTGATCGCGGCAGGGGTGATCTGGTACCTGCTCAACGGCAGCAATCCGTTGATGTCCACCACCGACAGCCCGGCGGTCACCGCGGGCTGACCGTCGTCGGGGGCGGGTCGGCGTGGCGGGTCGTGGAGGTCAGCCCGGCAGGATTCGCACGGCGCCCTTGTCCGCGGAGGACGCCATGGCGGCGTAGGCACGCAGCGCGGTGGAGACCTTCCGGTCGCGGCTGGCCGGACGCCACGGGAGTGCGCCCTTCTCGGCCCGGCGACGGTCCAGCTCGTCGTCGTCGACCTCCACCGAGATGGACCGTGTGGCCACGTCGATCGTCACCACGTCACCGTCCCGGATCAGTCCGATCGGGCCGCCGGCGGCGGCCTCGGGGGCGATGTGCCCGATGGACAGTCCCGACGACCCGCCGGAGAAGCGGCCGTCCGTGATCAGGGCGCACCTGGTGCCCAGGCCGGCGCCCTTGATGAACGCGGTGGGGTGGAGCATCTCCTGCATGCCCGGGCCGCCGGCCGGTCCCTCGTAGAGCACCACCAGCACCTCACCGGGCTGCAGGGTCTTGTCCAGGATCACCGACACCGCCTGCTCCTGCGACTCCACGACCCGCGCCGGACCGCTGAAGTGGAAGTTCTCCTCGGACACGCCGGCGGTCTTGAAGACCGACCCGTCCGGCGCGATGTTGCCGCGGAGTACGGCCAGGCCGCCCTCGGCGGTGGCCGGGTGCTCGACGGAGTGGATGCATCCGTCCACGGCGTCCGTGTCCAGCGACTCCCAGCGGTTGTCCGTGGAGAACGGCTCGATGGTGCGGACCCCACCCGGTGCGGCGTGGAACAGTTCGACCGCCTCCTCGGTCGCGGTGCCGCTGCGGATGTCCCAGTCCGCGAGGTGCTGTTCGAGAGAGGGGGAGTGCACCGAGTGGACGTCCGTCTCCAGCAGACCGCCCCGGAACAGCTCGCCGAGGATGGCGGGGATGCCACCGGCCCGGTGGACGTGCTCCATGTAATAGTCCGAGTTGGGCGCGACCTTGGCCAGGCACGGCACGCGGCGGGAGATCTGCTCGATGTCGTGTAGATCGAAGTCGACCTCGCCCTCCTGCGCGGCGGCGAGGATGTGCAGCACGGTGTTGGTGGAACCACCCATGGCCACGTCGAGGGTCATGGCGTTGGTGAAGGCCTGCCTGGTGGCGACCGAGCGGGGCAGCACCGACTCGTCGCCGTCCCGGTAGTAGCGGTGGCACAGGTCCACGATGACCCGTCCGGCCTCGGCGAAGAGCTCTCTCCGTGCGCTGTGGGTGGCCAGGGTGGAGCCGTTGCCCGGGAGGGAGAGCCCCAGGGCCTCGGTGAGGCAGTTCATCGAGTTGGCGGTGAACATGCCCGAGCAGGAACCGCAGGTGGGGCAGGCGGACCGCTCGATGGCATCGAGGCCCTCCCGGTCGACCGCCGGGTTGGCCGAGGCCGAGATCGCGGTGACGAGATCGGAGCCCGCCTTGACCACACCGTCGACGACCACGGAGAACCCCGACTCCATGGGGCCGCCGGAGACGAACACCGTGGGGATGTTCAGCCGCATCGCGGCGTTGAGCATCCCCGGCGTGATCTTGTCGCAGTTGGAGATACACACCAGCGCGTCGGCCGTGTGGGCGTTGACCATGTACTCGACCGAGTCGGCGATGATCTCGCGGCTGGGCAGCGAGTACAACATCCCCGCGTGACCCATGGCGATGCCGTCGTCCACGGCGATGGTGTGGAACTCGCGCGCGACGCCACCAGCCGCGGTGATCTGCTCGGCGACGATCTCGCCGACGTTCTTCAGGTGGACGTGCCCCGGGACGAACTGCGTGTACGAGTTGGCGACCGCGATGATCGGCTTGCCGAAGTCGGCGTCCGTCATGCCGGTGGCGCGCCACAGGGCGCGAGCCCCCGCCGCGTTGCGTCCGGCGGTGCTGGTGCGGGACCTCAGGGCGGGCATGGGACCTCGATCCGGTTCGGGGACGGCTACACGATACCCGCGGTGGCAGGAGTAACTTCGTCTCGGTCGGCCGTGTGGTCGGCCGGCGTTCCACACGAATGAGGATCACCATGACCGACTCCGGCCACACCGGCGGCTTCCGCGAGTTCGCCTCACACTCGGCGGGCGCGGTGGTTCTGGTCTGCGGACTGTTCTTCCTGCTGTCGTTCATGTATCTGGGCGGCACCGCGGATCCCCAGGCCCACGCCCGACACATTCCCGTGGCGGTGGTGGACTCCGACCGCGGAGCCTCGTTGGACACGCCGATCGGCGTGCGGGACCTCGACGTGGGATCGCAGATCACCGCCGGCCTGCTCCAGAACAACGACTGGGAGAAGATCCGGCTGCACGTGGTGGACCCCGGGACGGCGGAGGAGGGACTGCGTGACGGATCGTACTTCGGGGCGATCAGGATCCCCGCCGACCTGAGCGAGCGGGTGGTCGGTCTGGTCGAGGCGGCGGCCACCGAAGAGGGGGATGCGGCGGAACCTCCCGCGCCCGCGCGGGTCACGGTCGAGTACTCGCCCCGCGTCTCCATCGTGTCGAGCCAGGTGATGAACACCATGGCCGAGGCGATGCAGGAGTCGTTCCGCGACCGGATGGGCCCCAGGTTGCTCGCCGACTCACAGTTGCTCGCCGAGGCGGAGGGCAGGACGATCGGCGCCGCCGCGACCCTCGCACTCCAGGACCCGGTCGGGATCGACGTCACCGCGTGGAACCCGCTGCCGGAGGGGGTGTCGAACGCCTCGCTGCCGATGTTCTACGCGCTGATCGTGATCCTTGCGGGCTTCACCGGGGCGATGATCATCTCCGCCGTGCTCGACGCCCGGCTCGGGTTCATCCCCCTGGAGATCGGACCTCTGGCGCTGCACGTGCACGTGGCCCCGTTCGGCCGGCTCCAGACGCTGGCCCGCAAGTGGGTGGTCACACTCGTGACGGCCCCGCTCGTGTCCGGGCTCTGCCTTCTCGTCGCCCACATCATCGGGGTCACCGGGTACGACCCGTGGCACATGTTCTGGTTCTCGAACCTCGTGATCGTCGCGGTGGGGGTGTGTGCACACGCGATCATCGCGGCGATCGGGAACGCCGGGCTGTTGGTCAACCTGGTCGTGTTCGTGGTGCTGGGGATACCGACGTCGGGCGGAGCCACCCCGACGCAGATGCTGCCGCAGGTGTTCGTCGCGATCGGCAACCTCCAACCCATGCACCAGGCCTACCTCGGACTGCGGTCGATCATGTTCTTCGACTCGAGCTGGGACGCGGGCCTGGGGCACGCGGTGTGGGTCCTCGGCGGCTGGGCGGTGGCCGGACTGCTCGCGGGGGTGGCGGTCACCCTCGCCTACGAGCGCATGGGGCTGCGCCGCCAGGCCGTCGCCGACCGTGTTCCGGCGGGCGGTCGCTCTCTCGACCGGCGCTCAGGAGGTGCTGTCGGCCCGCTAGGCACCGTCGGTTCGCGGGGAGCCGTCCGTCCGGGAGGTGCCGGCCGTCGGGGCGGCGCCGTAGGGGTCGCGGATACGCCCCCGGCTGGCCACGGAGAGCCGGGGGAGATCGTGGAACGAGACCCCGCCCATCGTGAGTGAGTCGTCGGCGGTCGTGACGAGGCGGGCGAAGCCGTTCTTGGGGAACAGCACCCCCTTGACCTCCTCCCAGGGCACGGACCTGCTCGCCCGCCACGTCGACAGGTGGACGCCGTCCTCGTCGAGTCTGGTGTTGGTCCGTGCGACCCACCAGCCGAATCCGATCGGGAGCAGCACGAGCCAACCGAGAGCGACGGGATAGGCGCTGACGGGCCAGAGGATCGCCAGGACGACGATGGCGATGACGGCATAGGACATGGGGTTGACCCGGAAGAGTGCGCGGTCGGTGGGCGTGGACTCCGGGTGGGGTGCTCTGAATGGTGCGCTCATGGTGCCCTCCACTGTCTCACGGTCCACTATGTGGGATCCAGTTTCCACGAGTTGACGACCGTGACGGACGGGGCCTAACCTGGGCGCGTGAACACCTGGAACGGTCTAGTACTCGGCCGGCGCGTCGGCGCCTGAGCCGCTACCTGGCTTTCCGTCGACGCGCACCCTCGCCGGCCCCCGTGGCCGTCGGGGGTTTTTTGTTGCCGGGTTCCCCTGGTCCCACCGGACCGGGTGCGGCGACGAACGTCAGCTCCACGACCACCATGAAGGACAGTTGAAGTGAGCGCACCAACGGCACAGCCCGGACCCCGTCCGGGTGCAGAGCACAGGGCCCGGTCCGCGGCCCCCGAGCGGATGACGGGCGCCCAGGCGGTGGTCCGGTCCCTCGAGGAGATCGGCACCGAGGTCGTCTTCGGTATCCCCGGCGGCGCGATCCTGCCCGTCTACGATCCCCTCTACGACTCGGTCAAGGTCCGACACGTGCTGGTCCGGCACGAGCAGGGCGCAGGGCATGCGGCCACCGGGTACGCGCAGGCCACCGGCCGGGTCGGCGTCTGCATGGCCACCTCGGGCCCCGGGGCCACCAACCTCGTGACGCCGCTCGCGGACGCGCAGATGGACTCGGTTCCGATCGTCGCCATCACCGGGCAAGTGGGCACCGCGCTCATCGGCACCGACGGCTTCCAGGAGGCCGACATCTCCGGCATCACCATGCCGATCACGAAGCACAACTTCCTCGTCTCGCACGGCGAGGACATCCCGCGGATGATCGCGGAGGCGTTCCACATCGCGCAGACCGGCCGACCGGGCGCGGTGCTGGTGGACATCCCCAAGGACGTCCTGCAGGCCGAGATGACGTTCTCGTGGCCGCCGGAGATGAAGCTGCCCGGGTACCGCCCGGTCACCAAGCCCCACGGCAAGCAGATCCGCGAGGCGGCCCGGCTCATCGCCAAGGCCCAGCGCCCGGTCCTGTATGTGGGCGGCGGGGTGATCAAGGCCGACGCCTCCGCGGAGCTGCTGGCGCTGGCCGAGCTGTCGGGGATCCCGTTGGTCACCACCCTGATGGCCCGCGGTGCGTTCCCCGACTCGCACCGGCTGCACTACGGCATGCCCGGCATGCACGGCACCGTCGCGGCGGTCGCCGCGCTGCAGCGGTCGGATCTGCTCGTCACGCTGGGCGCCCGTTTCGACGACCGGGTCACCGGCCAGCTCGACACCTTCGCCCCCGACGCCAAGGTCATCCACGCAGACATCGATCCGGCGGAGATCGGCAAGAACCGCGCGGTCGACGTGCCGATCGTCGGCGACATCAAGGAGGTGCTGGTCGAGCTCGTCGAGACGCTGCGCGGCGAGCGCGACTCCGGAGCGCTCGCCGAGCCCACCGCCTGGGTGGGGCAACTGGACGAGATCCGCTCCGAGTACCCCCTCGGATACGGACCGCAGTCGGACGGTTCGCTCTCCCCGGAGTACGTGATCGAGCGCCTCAGCGCGGCAGCGGGCCCCGACGCCGTCTACTGCGCCGGCGTGGGCCAGCACCAGATGTGGGCCGCGCAGTTCGTCCAGTACGAGAAACCGCGCACGTGGCTCAACTCGGGCGGGCTCGGGACCATGGGGTACTCGGTCCCCGCGGCGATGGGGGCCAAGTTCGGTCGTCCCGACGCCGAGGTGTGGGCCATCGACGGCGACGGGTGCTTCCAGATGACCAACCAGGAGCTCGCCACCTGTGCGATCGAGGGCGCCCCCATCAAGGTGGCGCTGATCAACAACGGCAACCTCGGCATGGTCCGCCAGTGGCAGACGCTGTTCTACGATCAGCGCTACTCGCAGACCGACCTGTCGACGCAGTCCAAACTGATCCCCGACTTCGTCAAGCTCGGCGAGGCCCTCGGGTGCGTGGCGTTCCGCTGTGAGCGCGCCGAGGACGTCGACGAGGTCATCGCCAAGGCCCGCGAGATCAACGACCGCCCGGTGCTCATCGACTTCATCGTGGGCAAGGACGCCCAGGTGTGGCCGATGGTCGCGGCGGGTACGTCCAACGACGAGATCATGGCGGCGCGGGACATCCGGCCGCTGTTCGACGACACCGATTCCGTGGCGGACGACGCCGCGGACGTCCACGAGGTGACCGAGCGGATCGACGCCGCCGTGCTCGCCGCCCAGGAGGAGGACCAGTGACCGCCCGCTCCCACACCCTGAGCGTGCTGGTGGAGGACAAGCCCGGCGTGCTCGCGCGCGTGGCGTCGCTGTTCTCCCGGCGCGGGTTCAACATCGAGTCCCTCGCGGTGGGCCCCACCGAGACCGACGGGCTCTCGCGCATGACGATCGTCGTGGCCGTCGAGGACTTCCCCCTCGAGCAGGTGACCAAGCAGCTCAACAAGCTGGTCAACGTCATCAAAATCGTGGAGCAGGACCCGGCCGGCTCGGTCGCCCGGGAACTCACCCTGGTCAAGGTCCGCGCCGACACCACCAACCGTGGCCAGATCGTCGAGATCGCCAGTCTGTTCCGCGCCCACATCGTGGACGTCTCCCCGGAATCGCTCACGCTCGAGGCCACGGGTACCCCCGACAAGCTCGACGCGCTGCTGCGGATGCTCGACGGCTACGGCATCCGCGAGATCGTGCAGTCCGGCATGGTCGCGCTCGGACGCGGCCCCAAGTCCATCACCACCACTCGATAGTCTCGACTCCTACACAAGTCTCGGCTACACGAACCAACACGAAGGGAATCCACCATGGCAGTGGAGATGTTCTACGACGACTCGGCGGATCTGTCGCTGATCCAGGGCCGCAAGGTCGCCGTCATCGGATACGGCTCGCAGGGGCACGCGCACTCGCTGAGCCTGCGCGACTCCGGTGTCGAGGTCGCGATCGGTCTGCGTGAGGGCTCCAAGTCCCGCGCGAAGGCCGAAGAGGCCGGCCTCAAGGTCATGACCGCCGCCGAGGCCACCAAGTGGGCCGACGTGATCATGCTGCTCGCCCCCGACACCTCGCAGGCCCAGATCTTCACCGAGGACATCGAGCCCAACCTGAACGACGGCGACGCGCTGTTCTTCGGCCACGGCCTCAACATCCACTTCGGTCTGATCACGCCCGCCGAGGGCGTCACCGTCGCGATGGTCGCCCCGAAGGGCCCCGGACACCTGGTGCGTCGTCAGTTCGTCGACGGCAAGGGCGTTCCGGCGCTCATCGCCGTGGAGCAGGACCCGAAGGGTGAGGGCGAGGCCCTCGCGCTGTCCTACGCCAAGGCGATCGGTGGCACCCGCGCGGGCGTCATCAAGACCACCTTCAAGGACGAGACCGAGACCGACCTCTTCGGCGAGCAGGCCGTGCTCTGCGGCGGCACCGAGGAGCTCGTCAAGACCGGCTTCGAGGTCATGGTCGAGGCCGGGTACGCACCCGAGCTCGCCTACTTCGAGGTGCTCCACGAGCTCAAGCTGATCGTCGACCTCATGTACGAGGGCGGCATCGCGCGGATGAACTACTCGGTGTCCGACACCGCCGAGTTCGGCGGCTACCTCTCGGGCCCGCGCGTCATCGACGCCGGCACCAAGGAGCGCATGAAGGCCATCCTCTCCGATATCCAGGACGGCACCTTCACCAAGCGTCTCGTCGCCAACGTCGAGGGCGGCAACAAAGAGCTCGAGCAGCTCCGCAAGGAGAACGCCGAGCACCCGATCGAGGTCACCGGTCAGAAGCTGCGCGACCTGATGAGTTGGGTCGACCGGCCGATCACCGAGACCGCCTGAGACCCCTGTAGGGTCCATCGGGATCGATTCCCGAGCTTTCAGGAGGACCGCCGTGCGCCACTTCAACCGAGGAGTGGGGGCGGCGGTCCTCTCGTTCTGCCTGGTCGCGTCCACCGTCGCGTGTACGTCGGGTACGGACGAGGACGGGCCGGGGATCACCGCCGCGCAGGTCGACGGTGCGAGGATCGCGGTCGACGCCGACTCGTCCGGCGTCGAGACGACCCGCCTCCTGGTGGAGACCGCCCCGGTGGTCGTGGTCGCTGCACCGGACGAGGCCGCCCAGGCCCGCGCCGCGTCTGTCGCGGTGGGACTGCGCGCGCCGATGCTCACCGCGGTGGCCGGCGGTGACGACGCCCTCGCGAGCGAGCTGGAACGGATGGGCGCCGAGCGCGTGCTGCGGGTCGGCGAGGTGACGTTCACGCCCGACGACGGCGAGGTGGTCGACGCACCGGAGGGCCGCACCGAGCTGGAGGAGCTGACCGGGATCACGTTCGAGTCCGAGCAGGAGATCCCGGGGGACCGCGTGGACGACGTCACGGTCCACCAGGCACCGGGTTCGCCGTCCCTCATGGTCGTCGGGGAGTTCACCGCCGGCGGCGAGCCCGCGTCGGACGTCGAGGTGTTCTCCGCGGGAGGACCCGCCTGGTTGGCGGAGGAGGCCCCCCGCGTCCTCGTGTACGACCGGACCCCGGTGGCCGCGGTGGCGACCGCCGTCTCGAGCGGAGCGGCCGTCTCCCACCTCAGGGCTCCGGACCCGCGGGTCGACGGCGGCTCAGTCGAGGCGGTCATGGACGCCGACACCGTGATCGCCCTCGGGCCCGGATGGGGCACCGAGGACGAGCTGGCCGACCGGGTGGAGAAGGCCCGCTCCGTCCCCCAGCTCCCCGGCGGGGGACAGCTGTTGTTCCCGGGCCGGCGCTTCGTGGCGGCATACGGGTCGCCGATCAGCCCGGCCCTCGGCATCCTCGGCGAGCAGGGTCCGGAGGAGAGCGCGGAGCGGGTGCGGCAACTGGTCGAGGAATACCAGCCGTACTCACCGGAGCCGGTGATCCCCGCGTTCGAGATCATCGCCACCGTCGCCTCCACATCCCCCGGAGCGGACGGCAACTACACCAACGAGTGGGCGCCGGAGGAGTTCGAGCCCCTCATCGACGCGATCACCGAGGCCGGTGGCTACGCGGTGATCGACCTGCAGCCCGGGATGGCGGACCTCCTCGACCAGGCGCGGTTGTTCGAGGAGTTGCTCAGGCGACCCAACGTGGGGTTGGCGCTGGACCCCGAGTGGAAGCTCGAACCCGGCCAACGCCCGGGGGCCCAGATCGGCAGCGCGAGCGCCGAGGAGATCAACCGGGTCACGCACTGGCTCGCCGATCTCACCCGCGACACCGGGGGGCCACAGAAGCTGCTCATCCTGCACCAGTTCAGCCTGGCGATGATCACCGACCGGGAGGACATCGACACCTCACGGCCCGAGGTGGCGATCTCCCTCCACGCCGACGGGCACGGCACCCCGGAGATGAAGCTGGAGACGTGGGAGGTCCTGCAGCAGGGGCTGTCCCCGGACATCTGGATGGCCTGGAAGAACTTCTACGACGAGGACACGCCGACCTTCACCGCGGAGCAGACCATGGCGGTCGAACCCCGGCCGTGGTTCGTGTCCTACCAGTAGGTCGGCTCTCCGCCGGGGCGCGGGTTCGTCAACCGCGGATGATCCGCTCGGCGACGTGCTGGCCCGCCATCCCGTGGACACCGGGCCCGGGGGGCGTGGACCCGGAGGCGTGCCACACCCCCGGGACCCCGGTCGCGAAGGGATCCGCCCGTGGAACCGGACGGGCGATGAGTCCGCGCAGGTCGACGCGGCCCGCGGCGATGTCGCCGCCCTCGTAGTTCGCGTTGTGTCGGCCCATCCGCGACGCGGGCGTACAGCGGGTCGACACCACCACGTCGCGGACGCCGGGAGCGACCTCCTCCAGGGCGCGGAGGACCTGCTCGGTCTGGTCCAGCTCGGAGTAGGCGGGCACGTGTGCGTACGTCCACAGGGGTCGTCGTCCGTCGGCGGCGACCCTCCCCGGGTCCACCACCCACGGTTGGGAGACGAGAACCATCGGCCGGTCCGCGTGACGGCCCGCCGCCACGTCGCGTTCGGCCGCCGCGATCTGCTCCGCGTCACCGCCCAGGTGCACGGTCCCGGCGTCCCGCACCCGGGGGTCGCGCCAGGGGACCGG
>NZ_JAALEA010000265.1 GCF_014145145.1 Dietzia cercidiphylli | reverse complement strand
CGCGGGTGGCACGTCGTCGCCGCCGACCTCAGCGCACCCCCGGGCGGCGCGGGGATCACGCCCGTGGCGGTCGACGTGACCGACTCCGTGTCGCTCCGGGCGCTCGCCGATCGGGTCCGCGCGGACCACGGCCGCCTGGACGCGGTGGTCACCTTCGCCGGGATCCTGGGGATCGGGCCGCTCGCCGAGACCGACCCCGAGCGGGTCCAGCAGGTGCTCGACGTGAACGTCATGGGGACCGTCCGCACCGTGCACGCGATGTTCGACCTGCTCCGCGCGAGTAGCGGACGGGTGGTCCTCATCAGCTCGGAGACCGGCCCCCAGCACGGGATGCCGATGAACGGCGCCTACGCCATGAGCAAGCACGCCGTCGAGGCCTACGGGGACTCCCTGCGGCGCGAGCTCATGTTCCTCGGCCTCGACGTGGTGCTCATCCAACCGGGCCCGTTCCGCACGGGGATGACCGCCTCGATCCGGCGGCGCTTCCAGGAGTCGACGCTCCCGGGCTCGCCCTTCGCCGCCATGGCCGCCGTGATGGGGGAGATGGCGGCGGGGGAGGACGACAAGGCCACCGATCCCCGGGTCCTGGCGGAGGCCGTCTGGACCGCCGGGACCACCGCCCGGCCCCGTCACCGCTACGCCGTGAAGTGGGACCTCGGCCGCAGACTCCTGGACCACCTCCCCGTCCCGGTGGTGGACAGGGCGCTCACGCTGGCACTGGGCGGCAGGATCAACGCCAAGCGGCTCGAACTGCGGCGCGAGGCGGCGGACACCCTCAGCGCCGCCGACGCGGAGGTGCGGCCGTGAGCAACCTCGACGCCCGTCCGGAGGAGATCGAGTGCGAGGCGGGCGGATCGCCCGGTGGACCCGAACCCGGGGGCGCCGCGGTGGAGATCATCACCTCCCGTGACGTCCCGCTCGGCGGGCCGCGGGCGATGACGGTCAGGCGGACGCTCCCGCAGCGACGGCGCTCCCTGATCGGCGCTTGGTGCTTCGTCGACCACTACGGGCCCGACGACGTCTCGGCCACCGGCGGGATGGACGTGCCGTCGCATCCGCACACCGGACTCCAGACCGTCAGCTGGCTCTTCGAGGGCAACGTGACCCACCACGACTCCGGTGACCACCACGCGGTGGTCCGGCCCGGCGAGGTCAACCTCATGACCTCCGGGGCGGGCATCTGCCACACCGAGGTGTCGACCCAGGACACGGGCGTGCTGCACGGGGTGCAACTGTGGACGGCGCTCCCCGAGAGGGACCGCGAGAACACCGGCCGCGGGTTCGAGCACCACGTTCCCGAGGCGGTGGAGTACGAGGGCGGATCCGCCCTGGTCTTCATCGGGTCGCTGCTGGGCTCGTCGTCGTCGGTCACCACGTTCACCCCCCTGCTCGGCGCGGAGCTCCGCCTGGACCCCGGCGCCCGGCTCACCCTCGACGTAGACCCGGAGTTCGAGCACGGGCTCCTGGTGGACGCCGGCGACATCACGCTCGAGGGAGTGACCGTCGAACCCGCCCAACTCGGCTACACGGGTGTCGGCGAGACCACCCTGACCATCGACAACACCGGATCCACCCCGGCGCGGATGATCCTCATCGGCGGCACCCCGTTCGGCGAGGAGATCGTGATGTGGTGGAACTTCATCGGCCGCAGCCACGAGGAGATCGTGCGCTACCGGCAGGAGTGGGAGGACGGCTCGGACCGCTTCGGTCGGGTCGACGGTTACATCGGACGGAACCCCGACGGGCTCATCCGCCTCCCCGCGCCCACCCTGCCCGGCAGCGTGCTCAGGCCGAGGGCGAACCCGGCCGCGCGGGCACAGGCCCGGGAGGAGGTCTGATCATGGGTGTCCCGAAGCTGGACCGTGCCCAGCGTGAGGTCTACAAACAGCTCGTCCGCACCGCCGTCGCCTCCCGCGAGGCGTCCACCGGGGCCGGGCTGGAAGAGACGCTGCTCGAGTTGGTCAACGTCCGGGTCTCCCAGCTCAACGGGTGCGCGGCCTGCCTGGCCACGCACGTGCCGGCCGCGCGGAAGGCGGGGGTCTCGCAGGGTCGCCTGGACCTGCTCCCGGCGTGGCGGGACATCGACGAGTTCGGCGATCCCGAACGGGCCGCTCTCCGTCTGGCGGAGACGCTCACGCGCCTGGACAGCGTCGACGAGCGCGGGGCGGCCACGGCCGCCGCCGCCGAGCACTTCGACGAGGACCAGCTCTCCGCGCTCGAGTGGTCGATCGTGTTGATCAACGCCTTCAACCGGGTCTCGATCGCCAGCGACCACCGGGTGCGCATCGAGGACTGATCCCGGGCCCGGGCGGGGTGCCGGGCCAGCGCCGGGAGCACGGGAGCCGCATCGGGACTACCGTGGGCGCTGTGAGCGAGAAGCCGGACGTCCAGACCCTCGGCGAACTGCGCGCCGCGGGGTACACCAGCCGCAGCCTGCGCGAGGAGATGCGCGAGAACCTCCTGGCGGGCCTGGCCGCGGGCCGCGATCCCTGGCCGGGGATGCACGGATTCGACTCCACGGTCATCCCGCAACTGGAGCGGGCGATCATCGCGGGCCACGACATCGTCCTGCTGGGCGAGCGCGGACAGGGCAAGACCCGCCTGCTGCGCACCCTGGTGGGACTGCTCGACGAGTGGTCGCCCGTCGTCGAGGGATCCGAGCTCGGGGAGGACCCGCTCGCGCCGATCACCACCGAGACGCGGGACCGGGTCACCAGGGAGGGGGACGCCCTGCCCATCGGCTGGCGACACCGGACCGAGCGGTACGTCGAGAAGCTCTCCACCCCGGACACCTCCGTGGCGGACATGATCGGCGACGTCGACCCCATGCGGGTGGCCGAGGGACGGCGCCTGGGCGACCCGGAGACCATCCACTACGGACTGGTGCCCCGCGCGAACCGCGGCATCGTGGCGCTCAACGAGCTCCCCGACCTGGCGGAGCGCATCCAGGTGGCCCTGCTCAACGTCATGGAGGAGCGGGACGTCCAGATCCGGGGTTACGTGCTCCGGTTGCCCCTCGACGTGCTGGTGGTGGCCTCGGCCAACCCGGAGGACTACACCAACCGCGGCCGGATCATCACCCCGCTCAAGGATCGTTTCGGCGCCGAGATCCGCACGCACTACCCGTTGGACCTGTCCGACGAGATCGAGGTCGTGCGGCAGGAGGCGGACCTCACGGCGGAGGTCCCGGACGCCCTGATGGAGCTGCTCGCCCGGTTCACCCGCGAACTGCGGACGTCGGACTCGGTCAACCAGGCCTCCGGCGTGTCCGCGCGCTTCGCGATAGCCGGCGCCGAGACCGTCGCGGCGGCGGCCAGGCGTCGCGCCGCCGTCCGCGGGACCGACGACCCCGGCGAGGCGGTGGCGAGGCTGGTCGACGTCGACGCCGCCGTGGACGTGCTCCGCGGGAAGATCGAGTTCGAGCCGGGGGAGGAGGGCCGCGAGCCGGAGATCCTCCGCTACCTCCTGCGCAGTGCCACCGTCGACGTGGTGCGCGAGATGTTCCGCGGTCTCGACCTGGCCCCGCTCGTGGAGGCGTTCGACGGCTCGGTGACCCTGACGACCGGCGCCAGCGTGACCGCGGCGGAGTTCCTCGAGGCCCTGCCCGAGCTCTCCGAGCCGGGCCTGTACGACCAGATCGCCGAACGCGCGGGAGCCACGACGGTGGGGCAGCGGGCCGGGGCGATCGAGTTCGCGCTGGAGGGGCTCTACCTCTCGCGGCGTCTGTCCAAGGAGACCGGGGACGGCGCCGCCGTCTACGGCTGACACCCCGCGGTGGCCGTACCCGCCGACCGGCCGATGAGGTCGACGGTGAGGGCCGGGACGCCGCCGGAGCAGGAGGTACGCGATGTCGCGAGATGAACCCCGCGCGCGGTACGGCCGCTACGTCGGCGGCCCCGACCCGCTCGCGCCCCCTCTCGATTTGTCCGAGGCGCTCGACGCGGTGTCCGACGGGGTGATGTCCGGATACTCGCCCGAGCAGTCGATGCGCGAGTTCCTGCGTCGGGGCGGACGAGGCCAGACCGGTCTCGACGACCTGGCCGGCAGGGTGCAGCGCCGTCGCCGTGAACTGCTCGAGCGAGGCCACCTGGGCGGGACCCTGGAGGAGGTGTCCGAGCTCCTGGACAAGGCCCTACTGGCCGAGCGCGGGCAGCTCGCCCGGGACACACAGATGGACCCGATGGATCGCACCCTGCGCGAGATGACGATCGAGAACCTCCCGGACTCCCCGGCCGCGGCGGTCGGCGAGCTGGCCGACTACGACTGGGCCTCCACCGATGCCCGCGAGGCCTACCGCCGGATCCAGGACCTCCTCGGGGCGGAGGCGCTCGAGTCGCGGTTCGCCGGCATGAAACAGGCCCTGGAGAACGCGACCGACGACGACCGGGCGGCGGTGTCGGAGATGCTCGCCGACCTCACCGACCTGCTCGACAAGCACGCTCGGGGGCAGGACACCCCCGAGGACTTCGAGCGCTTCATGGACAAGCACTCCGACTCCTTCCCGGAGCAACCCGCCGACATCGACGAGCTCATCGACGTCCTGGCCAGGCGCGCGGCGGCCGCGCAACGCATGATGCGGTCGATGACGCCGGAGCAGCGGGAGGAGCTGATGGCGCTCTCGCAGCAGGCGTTCGGCTCGCCGGAACTCATGGAGCAGCTCGGGCGCCTCGACGGCCTGCTCCAGTCGCTCCGGCCCGGCGAGGACTGGGACGGCTCCGCGGACTTCTCCGGCGAGGAGGGGCTGGGATTCTCCGAGGGCGCGGCGGCCATGGCCGAACTCGGCGACCTGGACCGTCTCGCCGAGCAGCTGGCGCGGGGCGGTGAGGGCTCGCCCCTGTCCGAACTGGACCTCGAGGCCGTGGCCCGTCACCTCGGTGGCGAGGCCGCCGTCTCCCTGCGCACGCTGGCGCGGCTCGAGCAGTCGATGCGCGAGTCGGGGTACCTGAGCAGGCGCCCCGACGGCGACCTGAGGCTGTCCCCGGCCGCCCTGCGCAAGCTCGGCGGTTCCCTCCTGCGCGAC
>NZ_JAALEA010000264.1 GCF_014145145.1 Dietzia cercidiphylli | reverse complement strand
CGACGAAGACGAGGTCCGCAGCCCGCCACCGCACGCCGTGGCGGACGGTGCTCCTCCAGCCGTGGCCCCTCCGGCCGCGCGGCGTCGAGGCCCGCACCCACCTCGCCTACGGACCTGACGCCCGCGCGACCCGGTTCGACCTCTACACCGGGAGAGGGACCGAGAGCGTGCGCGGGGTGCTGATCCACATCCACGGCGGGCACTTCCGCGCGGGCGGGCCGAGCCGGGAGTCGCGGGCGATGCTCTTCGACCACGCGCTCCGCGGCTGGGCCGCGATCAGCACCACCTACCACCTCTCGTCCACGCCGGAGGCGGGCTTCCCCCAGCACCTGGTGGACGTCAAGAGGCTGATCCGCTGGATCCGCACGGAGGGCCCCGCGCACGGTATCCCGGCGGACGCCCCGATCGTTGTGGCGGGCAGCTCGGCCGGCGCGCACATCGCCATGATGACCGCTCTGACCGCCGGCGACCCGAGATTCCAACCCGGCTTCGAGGACCTGGACACCTCCCTGGCGGGTGCGATCGGGCTCTACGGCTACTACGGCCGTCTGGGCGCGGGCACGAAGGACGTCTCCGACCCGGTCCGCCACCCGGCGGAGGGCGCGCCCCCGATCGCGATCATCCACGGTACCGACGACATGTACACCCCGGTCAAGGGTTCGCGCAGGCTGGTGCGGCACCTGCGGGGCGGGTCGTCGAACCCCGTGGTCTACGCCGAGCTCCCCGGCGCGCAGCACGGGTTCGACGCGGTGCAGTCCGCCCGCTACCTCGCGGTGATCGCGGCGCTCCGGAGGTTCACCGAGCCCCTCGCCGGGTCGGGCGTAATGTCGCCTCGGTGACGACCCACCGAGCGGGATCGCACTGACGAGAGAGGCCATCATGCCGTTGTCCGGCGAGTACGAGCCCAGCCCCAGCACGTGGGTGCGGGACCAGGTCGAGCAGTACGAGAAGAGCAACGGGGCGTCGGGCTCCGAGCTGTCGGGCATGCCGGTGGTCATCGTGACCACCGTGGGCAAGAAGTCGGGGAAGCTGCGCAAGACTCCCCTGATGCGGGTCGAGCACGACGGTTCCTACGCCGCCGTCGCCTCCCTGGGCGGCGCACCCACCCATCCGGTCTGGTACTGGAACATCAAGGCCCACCCGCACGTTGAGGTGCGGGACAAGGACCGGGTCGGTGACTTCGTCGCCCGCGAGGTGACCGGTGCGGAACGCGACCTGTGGTGGGATCGGGCGGTCGCGGTGTACCCCGACTACCGCGACTACCAGGAGAAAACCGAGCGGACGATCC
>NZ_JAALEA010000263.1 GCF_014145145.1 Dietzia cercidiphylli | reverse complement strand
GCGCGCGGCGCGCGGGTACGGGCCGGAGCGGTTCGCCGCGCACTCGGTGGCCCTGGGCGCACGGCCGGACCGCAGTACCTTCCCCGCGCAGGCGCCCTGCCCGGTCCTGATCGTGGGGGCATCACACGACCAGGTGGTGCCCACCGAGGAACAGCGCAGGTGGGCCGAGGCAAACGGTGCCGGGGGCGGTGGTGCGGGCGCCAGCAGCAAGGGCGCCCGGGCGGTGGCCTACGTGGAGATCCGGGAGACCGGGCACATGCTGCCGGTGGAGACGCCTGAAGAGTTGGCCACCGCGATCAGCGACTGGTGGCGCCGCACCGAGGCCTGATGCGGGACATTCTCGGGTCGCCGAGCGCAGCATCGTGCCGACACTGCTCCTCGCCGCAACCCCCCGGACGGTCTAGAGTTCTTCCCCAGAAGGCGGGGTGGTCGTCAATGACTTCTCGGAATCGACCGTTGTCCCAGAGATCCGTCGCGCCGGGGGACAGGGCGAATCGCGCGTTGAGGGAGCTCGACGACCAGGTCTTCTCGGACGTCGTCCTGCGGGAAGTGCATCGTCGCAGTGCGTTCGGCCGGGTCGCCGGGCAGATCGACAGGGCCGTGAAGACGGTCCGGGCGCCGGACGGTGACCTGCTCCGGGGACCCGCGGCACCGCGTGCCGGAGGTGGCGCTACTGCCGCTCGTCGTGCCCGTGCCGTTGCGGTCTCAGTCTCGCGGGGTGCCACATTGCAAGTGCCTGTGATGTGCTCGGTCGAAGCGGCTGAGGCCCTCGCGCGGCGCGGAGTGTTGTCCGAATCCACCGCCGCCGACGCACTTCGGACGTTCGCGCGAGACGGCCGCCTGATCGCGCTCCGCGGCGACCGGAGATGGGTCTACCCGCGATTCCAACTGGACTACTTCGATCCGCGCGACCCGAACAACATCATCTGCGCGATCAACCGGGTGCTGGACGCCGGTCGCTATCCGGAAGCTGCGACCTCCTGGTGGACCCTGCCGTCGGTCGCCCTGCCCGGCATGCGCCCACCCGTAAACCTGTTGGGAGGCGACCACGACGCACTGCGGCAGCTGGCGTCGGAGTACGCGTCCGGAGCTGATCGGTGACAGGTGCGCGGCGGCTGACTCAGCGGGGGAGTTGCCCGTCGTCGATCTTGATGACGGTCCCGGTGACCGCCTCTGACGCGTCCGAGACGAGGTAGAGCAGCGTGGAATCGAGCTGTTCGGGTACGCCGAGTCGCTTCCGCGGGAACCCGGGCGCGATGTCGCCGACCCGCTCGAGCATCCCGTCGGTCATCTCCGACTCGAAGACTCCCGGCGCGATGGCGTTGACGTTGATGAGATTGCGCGCCCACTCCACGGCGAGGGCCTCCGTCATCCGACTGAGTGCCGCTTTGGTCGTGGCATAGAGGGCGGCCCCGTTCCCGGCGTAGTGGTACGCGGCCATCGAGGAGATGTTGACGATCCGGCCCGGGGTTTCGGCCACGATCAACCGTCGGGCCACCCCGGTCGCCATGAGCCACGGGCCACGGATATTGGTGTCCAACACGGCGTGCACGAGCTCCAGTGGCATCTTGTGTGCGCGCTGCGCATCGGGGATGCCGGCGTTGTTAATCAGGATCCGGGGAGCGCCGAGACGCTCGGTCACCTCCGTGAGGCAGGACTCGACGGAGGCCGGATCGGCGACGTCCAGCCGAACGCCGTGCGCGCTGCCTCCGCGTCGGCTGATCGCGTCGACGACCTCCTCGATCCTCTCGGTACGCCGCCCGGTCACGACGACTGTCGCGCCCGCGTCCGCGAGCACATGGGCGAATCGGGCGCCGAGGCCGGCGGTCGATCCGGTGACGATCGCGACGCGACCGGTGAGGTCGACAGAAGTCATGGGGAGTCCTCTCCGAGGTGGGGGGTGGCGGTGGAACCGGTCAGATGATGCGGCGAGGCAGTGAGGGAAGTAGCTCAGGTGAGAAGAGGTCGGGCAGGCCGTCCGAGACGCGGTCCGGGAAGTCCGGCTCCTCCTTGGCCAGGAACGCGGAGACGCCGGCGCGGACGTCGGCGGACGTGCCGCGGGTGTAGATTCCGATGGACTCGGCGCGGTGGGCCACCTCGGGGTCGGGAGCGCCGAGCATCCGCCACATGAGCTGGCGGGTCAGCGCCGCCGACACCGGGGCAGTGCCGCGGGTCAGCTCGCGGGCGATCTCGATGGCGCGGGGGAGGACCTCGTCGGCGGGCAGCAGCTCACGCACCAGGCCGCGCTCCAGGGCCTCGCCGGCGAGGATGGTTCTGCCGCCGACAGTCCACTCGACCGCCGTGGAGATGCCCACGATGCGGGGCAGGAACCAGGTGGAGCACGCCTCCGGCACCAACCCTCGTCGCGTGAAGACGAACCCGAACTTGGCGTGGTCCGCGGCGATACGCACGTCGGTGGGCAGGGTCATGGTCACCCCGACGCCCGCGGCCGAGCCGTTGATCGCCGAGATAATCGGCTTGGTCATCCGGAAGATGCGTAGCGAGACCAGGCCGCCCGTGTCCGGCGGGGGGTTGCCGGTGTCCTGGCCGGGATCGACGGCGAAGGTGTCGCCCCCGCCCGAGATGTCGGCCCCCGCGCAGAACGCCCGCCCGGTGCCGGTGAGCACCACGGCCCGGATGTCGTCGTCGGCGTCGCAGGCGTCGAGGGCGGCGACGAGGTCGGTGAGGTTCCGCGTGGTCGCCGCGTTGAGCCGATCGGGGCTGTTGAGCCTGATCACGGCGACGTCGTCGTGGCGCTCGAGGACGACCTCTCGCTGGTCGGCTGCGGTCTCGGGTGCCTGGTCGGGCGAGGGCTGCATGGTGACGGACGCTACCCGCGGTGGCGGGTGGTGGGGCCGGGATCCGATACTGACCGGCTGCGCATACTCGCCGCCGGCTCGACGGGGGAGGATCCGGGTTCAGCGGTTCGGGTTGGTGGCCGCGCCATCGAGCCAGAGCATGTCGGTCGCGTCGGCGTGTGAACCGGTGGAGCCGACGTGCTTCGAGCTGATCTGAGGCCCCTTGGTGATCACGTGGACGAGCGCCATGCCGTGGCCGCGGCCGAGCCCGTAGTCGTTCTTCAACCACTCCAGAATCGGCCCGGCCTTGGTGCCGGGGCCGAAACCGCGTTCGGTCGCCTGATCCACGAGTTGCCGCGGCGTCAGCCCGGTCTTGGTTTCGATGATGTCGAGATACGCCTGGAAGGACATCGGATTCTCCTCTGATCGATAGGCGGCGGGGTGATGGGTTTCGGGTGATGAGCGAGTGGGTCCGGTCAGGCGTCCGCGGAGTCCGAGCGCAGGGCATAGGTCGCGACGATGTTGCCCGCCTGGGTCTGCGTCGAGTTCAACAGACGCAGGCGCGTCGTGGGGACGGACTCGTCGAAGAGCCTGCGGCCCTCACCGGAGATCACCGGGTGGATGGTCAGCGTGAGCTCGTCCACCAGGCCCGCCAGCACCAGCCTCCTGGTGGTCTCCACGCCACCCGCGATCGCGATGTCGCCGCCCGGTTCCTGCCGCAGCTGCCCGAGGTACCCGGCCGCATCACCGGTGGCGATAACGCTGTTCCACGGCAGCTCGCCCGTCAGGGTGGAGGTGAGCACGTGCTTGCGGACCGGGTTGACCCACTCGGCGAACGGGTCCTGCGCACCGGGCCAGTAACCGGACCACTCCTGCCAGAGCGTGCGGCCCAGCACCAGGTCCGTGGTCGCGGCAGTCATCTTCTGCATGAACTCCATCTCCTCGGGTCCGAAGGCGTCGAACTGCCAGTGCTCGGCATGCTCCGTCACGCCGTTGAGCGTGGAGAACATGTGGGCCGTGATCGTGCGGCTCATGATGATCCCTCCTGAGGGGACTCGGGGGCCCGGTCGAGCAGGTGCTCGGGGCCCGAAGGACCGTCCTCACAGGGGTAGACGGTGCGAGGCGCCGAAAGTGATCGGTGCGGCGGGGATTCTCCCTACGGCAGGTGGGCGGGCAGGCCGAACTCGGCGAAGTGGCCCGCGCCGATGAAGTGGGTGAGGGCCGAGAGGCGGCCGGCGCGGGACTCCAGGACGTGGATCGCGAACGGCTCCCATCGAGCCGCGCTGGAGTCGCGAACGCCGGCGTCGTTTCGGCTCTCGTCTCGACCGCCGCCGTCGTGATAGACCGCGACGGCCGGACGGCCGTTGGCGGAGGTGACGATGGTCCGCGAGTTGCGGCACACCTGCCCGGGGCCGCGCCACCAGCGCTCGATCTGCGCGGGGCCGCGGAGCCAGAGCTCGAACGGCGGCATGCTGAACTCCGCGTCCTCGGTGAGCAGGTCGACTAGGCGGTCGACGTCGTAGGCCTCGAAGGCGGCGACGTACTTCTCGAGAAGCCGGGTGTCGTAGGCGGGGGCGTCGTCCGCGGTGTCGGTTGGGAGAGTGGCCCCGTGCTGGGCCATGGTCTTGCGCGCCCGGGCGAGTGCGGAGTTGACCGAGGCCACGGACATGTCGAGGAGGTCCGCGCACTCCGCCGCCGAGAGCACCAGGACATCGCGGAGGATCAGCACGACCCGCTGCCGGGGTGGCAGGAACTGCAGCGCGGCGACAAAGGCGAGCCGGACCGATTCGCGGGCGAGGGCGGTGGCGGACGGGTCGACGCCGAGATGGGCGTCGCTCGCCGGGCCGATCCACATCTGCTCGGGCATGGTGGCCAGCGACGTGGGGTCGTCTGGGACGCGGCCGGGCTCGTTGAGGTCCACCGGAAGGCTGCGTCGCTGCGGCGCGCGAGCCATGTCCAGGCAGACGTGGGTGGCGATGGAATACAGCCACGTACGCAGCGACGAGCGGCCGCCGAATTCGGCGCCATCCCGCGCCCTCCACGCACGCAGCATCGTCTCCTGCGTTGCGTCTTCGGCCTCCGCGATACAGCCGAAGTAGCGGTAGCAGTAGCCGAGGATCTCGCGGCGGTAGGTCTCCGCCTCGGTCGTGTTCACGCGGTCATTGTCCGCCTGGGGTGCGGAATTGTGGTGTGGTTCGGCGGCCGGGCGACAGGTTCCGGGGGACAGTGTCCACCGCCGATGCAGCGGCCGGCCTTCTTGATCAAAACTTCACGCGACCTCTACCTGAACTGGTGCGTGCACGCGCGATGCTGATGTCACCAACCGAAGGACGGTGACGACCATGATGGGCTGGTCGGGTCAGCTGAGTGCCACCGGGTGGATCATCATGGCGGTGTGCATGCTCGTGTTTTGGGCGGCACTGCTGTCCATGCTGGCCATGATGTTCCGTAATGACCGTTCCGGGGGGCACGGACGCACCGCGCCGGAGGCCGATCCGCTTCGAGTGCTCGAAGTGCGTTTCGCCCGCGGAGAGATCGGCTCCGACGAGTTCGTGGCCCGCCGAGAGGAGCTGACGCGCTCCGGCAACTCCGTACCGACGAAACCCGAGCACGGGCGGCCCCGTGTCTGAGCTGACCCGCCGGTCCTTCCTCCTCGGTTCAGCCCTCGCCGGGGCCGGGGCGCTCGTCGCCTGTTCCGGAGCGGGCCCGCCGACCGGTACCCCCGTGCAGCCCTTGTCGGACGCTGTCCGTCGTGCCGAGCTGGCGCGCCGCAGCGCGGGCCAACGGGTGGTCTCAGCGCGGTTGACGCCGCGTCCGGTCGACGTGGATCTCGGTGGACGCGTCGTCTCCACCTGGGGCTACGACCCTAGCCTGCCCGGGCCGCTACTGCGTGCCCGTGTCGGGGATCTGCTCAAGGTGGAGGTGGACAACCAGCTGCCGGCGGAAACCAGCGTGCACTGGCACGGACTGGCACTGAGCAACGACATGGACGGGGCACCCGGCCTGACTCAGGACCCCATCGCCCCCGGCGGTCGGTTCGCTTACGAGTTCACCGTCCCGCACGCGGGCACGTACTTCTATCATTCGCACTCCGGGCTCCAACTCGACCGCGGACTCTACGGGCCCCTGATCGTCGACGACCCGAACGAGCCCGGTGACCATGAGCACGAGTGGATCGTGGTGCTCGACGACTGGCTCGACGGCACCGGTCGCACCCCCGACGATGTTGCCCGCGACCTGGGCATCGGTGACGCCGCAGGTATGGGCAGCGGATCTGGGATGGGAAGAATGGGCGCGATGGACCACGGCGGCATGAGAGGGATGGGCGCCACGGACACGGGTTCCGAGACGATGCTCTCGCCGATGCTCGGCGGCGCCGGGGACGTGAGCTATCCGCTCTACCTGGTCAGTGGGCGGGTCCCGGAGGACCCGATGGTGTTCAACGCGACACCCGGGGAGCGAGCGCGTATCCGCCTCATCAACGCCGGTGCTGATACCGCCTTCCGCGTGGCCCTGGGCGGGCACCGGATGACCATCACCCACACCGACGGCTTCCCGGTCGTGCCGCAGGATACCGATGCACTGATGGTCGGGATGGGCGAGCGGTTCGATGTGCTCGTCACCCTCGGCGACGGCGTCTTCCCGTTGTTCGCGCAGGCCGAGGGCAAGACCGGTCACGGGCAGGCACTGGTGCGCACCGCTGCGGGCGACCTGCCTACCCGGTCCCGACCCGACGAGCTGGACCGGCAGGTGCTGTTCGGCACCGATCTGGCGCCTCGCGCGGACGTCCGACTGGAAGAGAAGGGGCACGATGTTTACCACAGTCTGGACATGGGCGGGACCATGTCGCCGTACAGGTGGACCCTGAACGGCCGCGCTCACCCCGACATCACGTCGTTGGACGTCAACGAAGGGCAACGGGTTCGTATGCGGATGCGCAACATGTCGGACATGTTCCACCCCATGCACCTGCACGGACACACCTTCGCTCTGCCCGATACCGGGCTGCGCAAGGACACCGTCACGATCAGACCGATGCGCACCGTGGAGATCGAATTCGATGCCGACAACCCCGGCCAGTGGGCGCTTCACTGCCACAACGCCTATCACCAGGAGGCCGGGATGATGACCACCCTGTCCTACCTGGCCTAGTGAACACCCTGAAACACCCAAGACAGCCGAACCCCTGAGCCCCGCCACTCCCAGGAGGCTATTGATGTCGCATCCGGAACACGGACCCGCGCAACCGAACCCGGCGCCGACCAGACACGGCCACGGCGCCGAGGTTCACAGCCCGCCCCCCGCCGAGCACGGCGAGCACGTCGCCCATGTCGGGCCGGGCGGGCACGGCGAGGACGGGGGCCACGATCGACACGCTGGGCACGGGGCACACGGGGAGATGTTCCGCCGTCGCTTCTGGGCGTCGCTGGTGCTGGCGATCCCGGTGGTGTACTTCAGCCACATGGTCGCCGATCTGCTCGGCTACACCATGCCGAATTTCCCCGGCGCCATGTGGATCGCCCCGGTGCTGGGCACGGTGATCTTCCTCTACGGCGGCACCCCGTTCCTCACGGGCGGCTGGGCCGAACTCCGCTCGCGCCGCCCGGGGATGATGCTGCTGATCTCCATGGCGATCACTGTCGCCTTTGTCGCCTCCTGGATCACCACCTTGGGCCTCGGCGGGTTCGAGCTGGACTTCTGGTGGGAACTGGCGCTGCTTATCGTGATCATGCTGCTCGGGCACTGGCTCGAGATGCGCGCGCTCGGCTCGGCCTCGGGAGCCCTCGATGCGCTGGCGGCCATGCTGCCGGACTCGGCGGAGAAGATCACGGATTCCGGGACTGTCGCAGTTCCGCTTCCGGACCTCGAGTTGGGGGACCTGGTGCTCGTGCGCGCAGGAGCGCGGGTGCCCGCCGACGGCACGGTCACCGACGGCCGTGCCGAAGTCGATGAATCGATGATCACCGGCGAATCCAAGACGGTCACCAGAGAAGCCGGCGACACCGTGGTCGCCGGAAGCGTTGCGACGGACAGCGCGCTGAGGGTTCGGATCACCGCGGTGGGCGAGAGCACGGCTCTGGCCGGCATCCAGCGGATGGTCGCCGACGCCCAGGCCTCCTCGTCCCGAGCGCAAGCTCTGGCAGACAAGGCCGCGGCGTTCCTGTTCTATTTCGCCACGGTCGTGGGCATCCTCACGTTTGCGGTCTGGGCGTTGCTCGGCAACGTCGACGAGGCCGTGGTGCGCACGGTGACCGTGCTCGTGATCGCCTGTCCCCACGCGCTGGGGTTGGCTATTCCACTTGTGATCGCGATCTCCACCGAACGAGCGGCCAGGTCCGGGGTGTTGGTCAAGGACCGGCTCTCGCTCGAACGCATGCGCACCGTCGATGTGGTCCTGTTCGACAAGACCGGCACCTTGACCGAGGGCCAGCACCGGGTCACGGGAGTCACCGCCGCGCGCGGGGTCACCGGGGAGCGGGTGTTGGCGTTGGCGGCGGCGGTCGAGGCCGACAGTGAACACCCCGTCGCCCGGGCTATCGTCGCGGCGGCCGATGACCGGGTGCCGGCCGGCGAGCGGATCGCCGCCACCGATTTCCGGTCCCTGCCAGGCCGTGGGGTCCGCGCCCGTGTCGATGGCACCGAGGCCAGCGTCGGCGGTCCCGCCATGCTCAACGAACTGGGGTTGTCGATTCCCACCGACGTCGCGGAGGTGACCGAGCAGTGGGTGTCGCGCGGGGCGTCGGTGTTGCACGTCGCCGAAGGTGACCGGATCCTGGGGGCCGTCGCGCTCGAGGACGCCGTGCGGGAGGAGTCCCGGCAGGCGATCGACGCCCTGCACGCCCGTGGGGTCTCGGTCGCCATGATCACCGGCGACGCCCAGCAGGTCGCGGACGCCGTGGCCACGGACCTCGGGATTGACGAGGTGTTCGCCGAGGTGCTTCCCGAGCACAAGGACGCCAAGGTCACCGAGCTCCAGAAGCGCGGGCACAGGGTGGCGATGGTCGGCGACGGGGTCAATGACGCCCCCGCCTTGGCTCGCGCTGATGTGGGCGTGGCGATCGGTGCCGGGACCGATGTGGCCATCGAATCCGCCGGGGTGGTGCTCGCCGCGAACGACCCGCGGGCGGTCCTGTCTATCATCGACCTCTCCCATGCCAGCTACGGCAAAATGTGGCAGAACCTGGTGTGGGCAACGGGGTACAACGTCATCGCTGTGCCGTTGGCCGCCGGGGTTCTGGCCTTTGTCGGCGTGGCGATTTCCCCCGCGGTCGCGGCGATCCTCATGTCTGTCTCGACCATCGTGGTGGCGCTCAACGCCCAGCTGTTGCGCCGCCTCGACCTCGACCCGGCACGATTGGCCCGCACATGACCACGGTGTGACCGATCTGGTCGCTCATGTCGAGAACCCGGATCCGGTTCCGTCCCCCTAGTGCAGCGACCACACTGGGTCGCACAGTACGAGGAGGATCGCCATGGCCAAGTACCTGTTGCTCAAGCACTACCGGGGTGCCCCGGAGCCACCCAATAACGTGCCCATGACCGAGTGGGCGCCCGAGGAGGTGTCCGCCCACATCCAGTACATGAACGACTTCGCCGCTCGGCTGGAGGAGTCCGGCGAGTTCGTCGACGCCAACGCGTTGTCGGAGTCGGGGACGTGGGTGCGGTACGACGGCGAGGGCCGCCCGCCGCTGACCGACGGCCCGTTCCCCGAGACCAAGGACCTCATCGCCGGCTGGATGATCATCGAGACCGCCAGCTACGAGCGGGCCCTCGAGCTCGCGGGCGAGCTATCTGCGGCCCCGGGGGCGGGCGGGGAGCCGATCCACGAGTGGCTCGAGCTGCGGCCTTTCCTGGAGGCTCCCCCGGAGTTCGAGGGCTGACCCTGCCATGCACGGGCCTGCCAAGACCGGGCCAACCGCAGACGGGCAGGAACTGCGCGAGCTGACCCCGCGGGTGATCGGCGTGCTCGTGCGCCGTGGGGCGGACTTC
>NZ_JAALEA010000262.1 GCF_014145145.1 Dietzia cercidiphylli | reverse complement strand
GCGCAGGGGACCCTGCGGTCCCGCGGGCTGGCCGGCGGGCTGAGGATGTTCGTCCGACCGGCCCTCGACATGATGCCGGCGACCGACGCGTCCCTCGGACGGCTGCGCGCGCTGACCTCGGGGGCCGGGCGGGCGGCCGCCCTCGAGACCACCAACGACTGGTCCTCGGACGGCCCCGTGCCCGGACTCTGGGTGGGCCGCAAGCGGTTCTTCCACTCGGACAAGGTGATCTACCACATCCACGGCGGCGGCTTCACCTTCGGATCCCCCTGGTCGCACAAGGCACTCGCGTCACGGATGGCCAGCGAGACCGGCGTGCCCGTCTTCCTGCCCGACTACCGGCTCGCACCGGAACATCCGCACCCTGCGGCCACGGAGGACACCCTCGCCGGCTGGGAGTGGCTGCTGAGCATGGGCTTCCGGGCGGAGGACATCGTGGTGGCCGGCGACTCCGCCGGCGGCAACCTCGCCCTCCAGCTCGTCGCGCAGCTCGAGAAGGAGCAGGCCGCGATGCCGGCGGGGGTCGTCCTGCTCTCACCGTGGGTGGATCTGGACTTCACCGACATGACCGCCCGCGACCGCGCCCGTAAGGACCCGTTCCTCGCCCTCGGCCTGGCCGAGCTCTGCCGACGCCAGTACGCGCCGGGAGTGGACCCGGACGACCCCGCCATCTCGCCGATCAATCACGTCCCGTCCCCCGACTGGCCGCCGTTCCTCATCCAGTGCGGCGGCGAGGAGATCTTCTGCGGGGGGATCGAGCAACTCGCGGAGCGTTTCGCCGAACACGGGGTCCGGCACGAGTTCCAACTGTGGCCACACCAGTTCCACGTGTTCCAGGTGTTCCACCCGCTCGTCCCCGAGGCCAAGGTCGCGGTGCGCGACATCGGCTCGTTCGTCCGCGGGTGCCTGCGCGGCTGAACTCCCCGGTCAGACCGTCAGCACCAGGCCCGAGGTCGGCACGCCCGTACCCGCGGTCACGACCAGCTTCTCCGCACCCGGCACCTGGTTGACCGAGTCGCCCCGCAGCTGACGCACACCCTCCGCGATGCCGTTCATGCCGTGGATGTAGGCCTCACCCAGCTGGCCACCGTGCGTGTTGAGCGGCAGTCGGCCACCCACCTCGAGCGCGCCCGGCTCGCGGACGAAGTCCTTGGCCTCCCCTCGGCCACAGAAGCCCAGTTCCTCGAGCTGCATGAGGACGTACGGCGTGAAGTGGTCGTAGAGCACGGCCATGTCCATGTCCTGGGGACGCAGGCCGGACTGGGCCCACAGCTGGTCGCCGACGATGCCCATCTCGGGCAACCCCGCGAGCTCCGGGCGGTAATAGGAGGTCATGATGTACTGATCCGGACCCGAACCCGAGGCCGCCGCCGCGATCGACACTGGCCGGTGCGGCAGATCCCGCGCCCGCTCGGGGGTCGTCACGACGATCGCCTGCCCGCCGTCGGACTCCTGGCAGCAGTCGAGCAGGTGCAGGGGCTCGGCGATGTAGCGCGAGTTCTGGTGGTCGTCCAGCGTGATGGGCGTGCCGTGGAAGAAGGCCGCCGGGTTGACGGCGGCGTGCTTGCGGTCCACCACCGCGACCCGCCCGAAGTCCTCGCTGGTGGCGCCGTACTCGTGCATGTAGCGCTGCGCGACCATCGCCACGAAGCCCGCCGGCGTCGACAGTCCGTGCGGGTAGGAGAAGGCGTTGTCCGTGCCGGAGGAGTTGACCTGCTGCACGAGCGCCGAGTTGACCTGGCCGAACCGCATCCCGGAGCGCTCGTTGAACGCGCGATAACAGACCACCACCTCGGCCACGCCCGTCGCCACGGCCATCGCGGCCTGCTGCACGGTCGCACACGCGGCGCCGCCGCCGTAGTGGATGCGGGAGAAGAAGTTCAGCGAGCCGATGCCGGCGGCGCGGGCGACCGCGATCTCGGTGTTGGTGTCCATGGTGAACGACACCAGGCCGTCGACGTCCGACGGCTGCAGACCGGCGTCGGCCACCGCCGTGCGCACGGCCTCGGCGGCCAGGCGCAGTTCGGAGCGGCCCGAGTCCTTGGAGAAGTCGGTGGCGCCGATCCCGACGATCGCAGCCTTGTTAGCCAGCGTGCTCACTGGGGGTCTCCGTACATGTAGAGGGTCGCCGTCGAGGTGACGTGCGCGCCCAGTGAGTCCGTGCCGACGATCTTCACAGTGACCAGCCCGTCGCCGTCGACCTCTGTGACCTCTCCGGTCAGGGTGAGGGAGTCGTACGCGTACCAGGGCACGCCGAGCCGCAGCTTGATGGACGTGATGCGGGCGCGCCGGCCCGCCCAGTCGGTGACGAACCGCTGCACCAGGCCGGTGTCGGTGAGGATGTTGACGAAGATGTCCTTGGAGCCCTTGGCGTGGGCGAGGTCGCGGTCGTGGTGGACGTCCTGGAAATCCCGGGTCGCCAGCGCCGAGGCCACGATGAAGGTCGGGGTCCCCTCGATGGTCAGCTCGGGGAGTCGGTCCCCCACCGCCACGGCGGGCGGCTCGGCGGGGCAGATCACTCGATCGGTGCTCACTTGGCAGCCTCTTCCTTCACCTCGGGCATCTGACGCTCCACCGGCGGGGCGCCGGCGGGTCGCCACGCGTACAGGGTCCACGGCTCGGTGCCGAACGCGGCGTCCTCGGCCGGGTCGCCGGGCATGTCGAGGAACTCGACCTCGACCTCCATGCCGATCCGGACCTCGGCCGGGTCGACGTCGCGCAGCTCGCCGAGCATCCGCACACCCTCCTCCAGCTCCACCAGTGCGATGACGAACGGGAACCGCGTGCGACCCGGCACGCGCGGGGCGTGGTGGGTGACGAAGCTGTACACCGTGCCGCGGCCGGAGGCCACGACGTAGTCGGTCTGCTCGGACCTGTCCTTCCAGAGCGCCGGGACGGGCGGGTGCTGCAGCGAGCCGTCCTCGCGCGTCTGGATGCGCAGCTCGTGGGCACGGACCCCGTCCCAGAAGAAGCGGGTGTCGTGCGAGACCGACGGGCGCAGGACCTTGCCCACCACCAGGTCGTCGGTGGCCGAGCCGGAGCTGGAGACGATCTGGTCCGCGGGCGCCGGCGCGGGCTCGGCGGTCGTGGCGGTCGCGGCGGTCGTGGCGGTCGCGG
>NZ_JAALEA010000261.1 GCF_014145145.1 Dietzia cercidiphylli | reverse complement strand
TAACCGGGGTGTGGAAGGGCCGTCGGGGCCCCGGCCCGGCACCGCACCGGAGTGCCGTGTCGGACGGGCGTGCTTACATGTCGTCGTGACCCAGTCCGCCGATCCCCGTCTCCACGCCGTGTGGCAGTCCGGGGTCGTGGGGTTGTGGTGCGACACGGGGTTGCGTCGACCGCACTCGGTGGCGCCGGCTGCCGCGGTGACGGCCGTGGGCCGTGCCGGGGCCCCGGATGCGGTGGTGGAGTTCCTCTCCGGCTACAGGCTGTCCCACCGGATCGGCATCCGTGCCGTCGTGGACGGCAGGGCCAGATCGGCGACGGTGCCCGGGATCCGGATCTCCGTCGGCGCCGCGATCGACCTGTGTCGACTCCTCGGGGCCGAGGACACGTGGGTCGGGTCGGGACTGCGGGCGTTCTCCGCCCTGTCCGCGGGGGTCGCGGCGCTCGTGGCCGCGGGCCACGTGGTCCCGTGTCTCACCCGCAGGGACGGGGCGTGGGAGGCGTCCTGGGATCTGGTCGCCTCACCGGTGATCGGGGCCTGGACCACCGAGAGCCTCCAGCGCAGCCACGGGCTGGTCGCCACCCGCGAGGAGCTGGTCCGGCTGCTGTCCGAGCTGGCGGACCACCACGCCCGCACCGCGCTGGCACCCCTGGCGGCAGACCGCCACAGTGATCTCGGTGACGCACTGGTCACCGGTGGTCAGGTGACCTCGGGCGGTCAGGGCCTGGCCGATGCCGTCCGGGAGTTCGGCCGGGCGGCCGCCGCGAAGGACGTCGAGGTGGTGTTCCGGGTGGTCGAACCCTCCGACGACGCCGAGGTGGACCGCGCCGCGACGCCTGGCCACGCCGTGGACGACGACCCGGCTGACGACTCGCCGGGGGAGCGGTCCCGGGATCCCGGTGTGCTCTGGCGGCTGCAGGTGTTGGTCCGGACGGGCGCCGATTCGCTCCGCCCGTTCTCCGACCTCGACGACACCTCCTCCGTGGACGGACCGGTTCGCGACGTGGTCGACCGGGCCGTCCGTTCGTGGCCGCCGCTGACGCGGGCCACCCAGGCGGCCGGTGTTCCCGACCTGCTCCTGCCGACCGATCTCGTGGTCGACCTGGTCGACGAGGGGGTGGAGGCACTCCGGGCCCGCGGGGTCGAGGTCCTGCTGCCGAGGGCCTGGACCAGGATCAAGACAGCGGTCAGGCTGGCCGTCAAGGAGCCCGGGACCGAGTCGGTGGACTCGGGGCACCGGTTGGGCCTCGAACAGCTGGCGGACGTCGACTGGGAGTTGGTGGTCGACGACAACCCGTTGGACGCCACCGAGGCCCGGATGTTGCTCGACGCCGCGTCGGACCTGGTCAAGCTCCGCGGCCAGTGGGTCCGGGCGGACCCGGGTGCGCTCCGGCGGGCGGCCCGCTTCCTCGCCGCCAGGCGTGGCCAGCGGACGACCGCACCCGCTCTGGTCGGGGCGTTGATGTCCGAGGAGGCGGAGGGAGTCGAGGTCCGGTCGCCGGGCACCCTCGACTGGATCCCCTCGTCGTCGTCCCCGGTCGTGCTCCCGGACTGGTTCCGGGCCACCCTGCGTCCGTACCAACTGGACGGTGTCAGGTGGCTCTCGGCGCTCTCCCGGGCCGATACCGGGGCGGTCCTGGCCGACGACATGGGTCTCGGCAAGACGATGCAGGTGCTCGCGCTCACCGCGGTCGAACACGCGGCCGGGAGGTCCGGACCGACGCTGGTGGTGGCGCCGCTCACCCTGGTCGCCACGTGGGCCCGGGAGGCGTCGACGTTCGCGCCGGACCTCCGGGTCCACGTCCATCACGGACAGGGTCGGGACCGAGGTGAGGGCGCGGCCGAGAGGATGGCGGACTCCGACCTCGTCCTGACCTCATACGGCACCGCAGCTCGTGACGTCGACCTGCTCACCGGGGTGAGGTGGCGGCGTCTGGTCGCGGACGAGGCGCAGACGGTCAAGAACCCGGCGACCGCGGTGTCCCGGGCGATCAGATCGATCCCCGCGCGGCACCGGATCGCGCTCACCGGGACCCCGGTGGAGAACAGGCTGGACGAACTACGGGCGGTGTTCGACTTCGCCAACCCGGGGCTGCTCGGGTCGGCCAGTACCTTCCGCGCCCGGTTCGCGGTCCCCATCGAATCGCACCGAGACGAGGCCGCGGCCACCCGGCTGCGTGCCCTGGCGGCCCCGTTCGTCCTGCGCCGACTCAAGTCGGACCCGCTCGTGGCCGCGGATCTGCCGGCCAAGCAACACATCAGGGTCGACTCACCACTGACCCGTGAACAGGCGACCCTGTACCAGGCGGTCGTCGAGGACATGATGGAGCAGGTCAGGGACTCCGAGGGTGCGGCCCGCAAGGGTGCGATCCTGTCCGGTCTCACCGCGCTCAAACAGGTGTGCAACCATCCTGCGCACTATCTCGGCGACGGGTCCTCGCTGCTGCGGGGTGGGCGACACCGGTCCGGAAAGCTCGCGGCACTGGACGAGGTCCTCACCGAGATCCTCGACGCGGGGGAGAAGGTCCTGTTGTTCACGCAGTACCGTGCCTTCGGGGATCTGATCCTCCCGCTGGTGGAGCGCCGGGCGGCGACCGGGGTCCCGTTCCTCCACGGCGGTGTCACCGCGGGTGGTCGGGCCTCGATGGTCGAGGAGTTCCAGAGCGCGGACGGCCCACCGCTGATGCTCGCCTCCCTCCGGGCGGGCGGGACCGGGCTCACGCTGACCGAGGCCAATCACGTGGTGCATCTGGACCGGTGGTGGAATCCCGCGGTGGAGAACCAGGCGACGGATCGCGTCCACAGGATCGGGCAGACCCGGGTGGTCCAGGTGCGGACCCTCGTGGCGCCCGGGACGGTGGAGGACCGGATAGACGAGTTGCTCGAGTCCAAGCGCGAGCTGGCGGATCTGACGCTCGGCCCCCTCGCGGGTGTGCTCACCGAACTGACAGACGCCGATCTGGCCTCACTCGTCGCGCTGACCGACGAGGGGACGGACGAGACGTGAGCGGGAGAGGAGGGATCCCCACCAGGTCCAAGGCGGGTCCGTTCGGGTCGCACATGTGGAGTCGGCGGTGGTCCTCGGACCTCGAATCCGGCGTGAGCCGCGGCGAGGCGTTCCTCGGCCGCAAGGACGCGCGCAACGGCAGGGTGCTCTCCCTGGAGCACTCCGGCCGCATCGTGCGGTGCGACGTCGACGGCAGTCAACCGGACCCGTTCTCCGTGGAGTTCGAGTTCGCCCCGCTCGACGCCACGGACACCGACGCGCTCCGCACGGCGCTCCGCCGCGAGGAGGGAGGAGTGCTGGGCGCGCTCTCCGGGGATTTCTCCGACACGGTCGGATTCCTCCTGCTCCCGGCGGTCCACGGCGCCACCCGGTACTCGTGCCGGTGCCCGGTCCAGCCGGGCCCGTGTCGACACGTGCTGTCCGCCGCCCACGTGCTCGTGGAGTGGTGGGACGCCACCCCGGAGGTGATGTTCGCACTCCGGGGACTGAGGGCCGAGACGGTGGGCGCCGTGCTGGGGGGGACCGCGGACGGGGACGTCGGCGCGGTCGCCTTCGACGTGGAGGAGAGCCTGTGGGGCCGGGATCCACTTCTCCCCGCCGTCCCCACCACCGCCCCGGCAGGTCTGGAGGATCTCCTGGACGCACCGGTCACCAGGAGACTCGCCGCGGCCGCGACCGGGGATCCACTCGAACAACTGCGGGTGGTGGCCGACCTGGAGGACTTCCTCGACGCGTTCAGCCGGTATCGGCCGGGGGATCAGCGCCCGTGATCCACCCGGTCGGCGAATCCCGCCGCAGCACTGTCGGAGCCCCCACCTACGATGCGGCCATGGACAGGCGACGGGACGGCGACACGATCCGATTCCTCCACTCGGCCGACTGGCAGCTGGGGATGACACGGCGATTCCTCGGGACCGAGTCACAGGCGGTGTACACGGCGGACCGGCTCGCCGCGGTGGCGTCGCTGGGGGACATCGCCCTCGAGCACGGCGCCGAGTTCGTCGTGGTCGCGGGCGACGCGTTCGAGGACAACGCCGTTCCCCGATCGGTCGTGCTCCGTGCCGCGGAGGTTCTCGCGGCCTTCCCGGTACCTGTACTGATCCTCCCCGGGAACCACGATCCGCTTGACGTGTCGTCGGTACTGAGGTGCCGGGACTTCTCCTCGGCCGTGGACGGCGGGGCCGTCACCGTCATCTGTGACTCCGAGCCCGTGGAGATACGCCCCGGGGTCGAGGTGGTGGGGGTCCCGTGGACCTCCAAGCGCCCGGATCCCGCCCGTCTCCCCGCGTTGCTCGCCGACCTGGGCCCGACCGACTCCCTGCGCATCCTCGTCGCGCACGGTGGCACCGACGAGGTCTACGGCGGTGACTCGCCGTCCGTCGAGGCGATCCGCGTCGCGGAGCTCGAGAGCGCCGTCGGGTCGGGACACCTGGACTACGTGGCCCTCGGCGACAGGCACTCGGTCACCAGTGTCGGTGCCGGCGACAGGATCTGGTTCTCGGGAAGCCCCGAGACCACGGCGTTCGACGACGTCGAGAGGGCGTCCGGTCAGGCTCTGCTCGTCGAGCTCGGGACGCGGAGCCCCACCGGCGGCCGGGGTGACTGTGTGGTGACACCCGTCCGGACCGGACGGTGGTCCTTCCTCGCGATCACCGCGGAGATCGAGACCGAGTCGGACCTCGACGCCCTCGCCGAGCGGATCGAGGCGATCGAGGACAAACCCAGGACGGTCCTCAAGCTGGGCCTCACCGGGACCGTCGGGGTGGCCCTGCGTGCGAGGATCGACGATCTCCTGGAGACGTGGGCGGAGCTGTTCGCGGCCGCATACCTGCGAGAGCGGCTCACCCACCTGGTGGTCCGCGCGGAGGATTCGGACTTCACCGACCTCGTGGACGGCTATGCCGGGCGCGCGGTTCAGGATCTCGTGGAGAAGGCGGCGTCGAACGGATCGGACTCGGAGGACGCCGGCAATGCGCTCAGTCTGCTGTACCGGCTCGTGGACGGAGGCCTGAGGTGATCCTGCACCGGCTGTGTATCGAGGACTTCCGAGGCGTCGACCGGGAGGAGGTGCAGGTGCCCCCCCGCGGGGTCTTCGTGATCGAGGGCCCCAACGAATCGGGCAAGACGAGCCTCATGGATGCACTCGAGATGCTCCTCGAACACAAGGCCTCCTCCGGCCGAGCGGAGATCAAGGCCGCGAGCCCTGTGGGGCGTGACGTCCCGGTGGTGGTGGAGGCCGAGTTCACGATCGACCGCGAGCGGATGCGGTACCGCAAGGAGTTCGTGCGCGGCAAGCGCACGTCGCTCGAGTTCCCGGGGTCCGCGAAGGTGGCGCTGACGGGTGACGACGCGCACGACTACGTGCGGGACCTCCTGGACCGCCGGGTGGACAGGTCCCTGTGGAGAGCGCTGCGTATCGCCCAGGACGAACCCATCGGTCAGGTGGAGGCGGGCAAGGGGATGGAGTCGCTGCGGCGAGCCCTGGACGCCGCGGCCGGCGGGGCCGCTCCCACGGGTGACGACACATTGGTCACCCGGGTCGCGGAGGAACGTCACCGCTACCTGACGGCACGACGCGGGGAGCCCACCGGCGAGCTCGCGCGGTCGGAGACCCGGCTCGCGGACGCACGCACGGCACTGGACGACGCCAGGGCGGGGCTGTCCGAACTCGATGCCGCGGTGACCGAGCACGCACACTACTCCGCCGCCCACTCCGCCAGGCGATCCTCGCTGGCCGCCGTCGAGATGGAGGTGGAGCGCCTCGAGGAGGCCGGACGAACCGTCGCACGGTTCCGGGAGCTCCTCCGGGCCGCGGAGGCGGAGGTCGACCGCGCCACGGTGGCGCACGACGCGGCGAGCCGGCTCCACCGGGAGCGCACGGACCTCATCACACGGCGTCAGGAGGAACTGACCAGGGAAACCGACCTGCGATCCGCCACGGAGGCGGCGACGCGGAGGGTGGAGCCGGCCGAGATCAGGGCGAGCGAGGCGCGGGCCGCCCTGGAAGCGGCCGAGGAGCGGGTCACCAGGGCCCGCGCACTGGTCGACGCCGAGCGGGACGCGCGCGACCGGGTCCGGCGTCGCGCCGACCTGTCCGACCTCGATTCCCTTCTCGAGACCCTCGGGACGGTCGGGAGGGAACTCGCGGAGAAGGAGGCCGAACTCGCGGATGTCGACCTTCCCGGCGGGACCGTCGAGCGGATCCGATCCGCGGACACGGCCCTGCGCGAAGCCGTGGTCCGCAGTGCGGCCAGTGCCCCGAGGGTGGCGGTGGCCGGCGAGGGAACGGCCCGAATCGGGGAGGAGACGATCGACGCGTCCGCGGGCTGGGAGGGCGAGATCGTCGAGGACACCGTGTTCGAGGTGGGAACGGTGTCGCTGACCGTGGTCCCCGCCGGCGACACCGAGGCCGTCCGCCGCGCGGAGTCGACGGCCAGGTCCCGACTCGAGACGGTGCTCCGCGAGAGCGGGTGCGGATCGCTCGCCGAGGCCGAGAGGAGGGAACGGCGGGCGGAGGGGCTCCGCGCCGAGATCGCAGCCCACCGGCGGCGCAGGACGGATCTGCTCCGGGGGGACACCCCCGAGGATCTGACGAGACGACGCGCGATACTCGCCGCGGAGGTGGGGTCGGACGCCGAGGAATCGGCAGGGGCCCCCGCCGGCCCTGGTGGGCCCGGGGACGGGGACTCACCGGACCCTGCAGCGGAGTCGGCCTCGGCGGAGGAGGACCTGATCAGGTGCCGCTCGGAGGATCGGGCCGCCTCGGCCGAGGCCGAGACTCTGCGAACCGACCTCGCCACCAGGGGCGCGTTGGCCGCGGAGGCCGCGGACCGGCTGCAGGGGTGCGAGGACGCGCTCGCCGCCGCACGGGCCGTGACGCCGGACGCGGAGCTCGAGGCCGCGGTGGAGAGGACGACGTTCGAGGTGGACTCCAGAAGGGAGACCGCGCGTCAGGCGCGGGCCCGACTGGACGAGACGCTCGCCGACGCGCCGTCGGAACTCCTCGAGAACGCGCGGGCCTCGCTGGCCGCCCTCGTCGCCGAGGAGAGGGAGTGCGCGTCGGCGGTGGCCACAGCGCTCGGTCGGGTGAACGCGATCGGAGACCAGGGACGGCTCGGGGACGTCGCGGTGGCGGAACGTGAGGTCGAGGCCGCGCAGAGGGAGAACTCCGCCCTGTGGCGGCGGGCACGCGCGGCGGACCTGCTCTACCGGACCCTCGAACAGCGACGGTCCGAGGCTCTCCGGGCCTACCAGGAGCCGTTCCACCGGGCGGTGGTCGAACTCGGGCGACTGGTCTACGGGCGCGAGTTCGACGTGCGACTGGGGGAGGACCTCACCATTCTCAGCCGGAGGATCGGGGAGGTCTCCGTCGACTACGACTCCCTGTCCGGCGGGGCCAGGGAACAGCTGGCTGTGATCGTCAGAATCGCCTGCGCCAGACTCGTGGGGGACAACGGTGTCCCGGTGTTCCTCGACGACACCATGGGGTACACCGATCCCTCCCGTCGCCTCACGATGGGTGCGGTCATCGCCGCCGCGGCCTCCACGTCACAGGTCATCGTCCTCACCTGCGACCGTTCACGCTTCGCGGGTGTCGGCAGCGCGCGCACCCACGTCATGCGCAGGTCGGCATCGGCCCGCGACTGAGGGCGGTCCGGCTGGTCCGCGGCGGGCCGGTGGCTGGAGGACGCAGCGGCGGGTCGCCGTGCTGTAATAGCCCCATGAGCGAGACACGCTGGTTGAGCGATGAAGAACAGTGCATGTGGCGCCGGTACCGGGAAGTCAATCAGTTGCTCGACCTCGCGATCGAACGCCAGCTCCAGCGCGACGCGTCGATGTCCCAGTCCGACTACTCGGTGCTGGTCAGCCTGAGCGAGGCGGACGGTCGGGGCCTGCGCGCCCGTGATCTGGGGGCGGCTCTCGGCTGGGACCGCAGCCGTGTGTCGCATCAGGTCAGGCGGATGGAGGCCCGGGGACTCGTCGCCAAGGGGGAGTGCGCGGAAGACGGCCGGGGCACCATCGTCACCCTCACCGCGGAGGGGGCCGAGGCGATCGCCAGGGTGGCCCCCATGCACGTGGAGAAGGTCCGAGAGCTACTGATCGACGTGCTCACCGAAGAAGAGGTGGGCACGCTGACCACGATCTTCGAGCGGGTGGTCACCCGCATCGGTGAGGTCGATGGGATCACCCTGCCGAGCTGATCGGGCGGTCTGGCCGAGTTCCCTCCGAGGCGTTTGTGGATCCTATGTGCGGGCTGGTGTGGGGCGGTGATCACCCCGACGCCCGGGTAGGGTACCGGGGCCGTTCGTAAACTGGGGCTGAGGGGTTCACACCGTTATCGGCACCCGGACGCCGCGCTTCGTTCGTCGCCGATACCGGTGCCCGATGCGTGTCGCGGTGAGCACGAGGACGAATAGGATCCCGTAGAACACTGCCATTCCGGCACTGGTCGCGGCGTCCAGGGCGTACGCGATCCAGAACCCTGCCAATGCCCCGGCGGCCGCGATGCCCGCAGTCAGCCCGACCATCACCGGCAGGCTCCGGCTGAGGAGGTAGGCGGTGGCGGGCGGGACGATCATCAGTGCGACGACGAGGATCGCGCCTGCCGCGTTGAACGCTGCGGTGACGGTGAGAGAGACGAGAAACATGAAGGCTGTGTTCAGGAGGCCTGCCCGCACGCCGATGCTGGTGGCGAACTGGGCGTCGAAGGTGGTGACCTTGAGCCCGGAGTAGAAAGCCCCGAGGAAGACGATGTTCAGAGCGAGTACACCGAGCATCACGTACAGGTAGACGGGCCCGATGGAGGTGCCGCCGATGGTGAACTGATCCCAGGCGGCGAGGTTAAGGTCACCGACGAGTACGGCGTGCGTGTCGAGGTGGATGTTCGCGAAGTTCACCGAGACGAGGATGACGCCCGCGCTGAACAGAGCAGGGAAGATGAGGCCCTGGGGTGCGTCGCCGGCGAGGAGACCGGTCCGGGAGAGCCATTCGCTACCGAGGACCACGATGAGCCCCGTGAGGGCAGCTCCGACGATCAGTAGCGGTGAGTCGAGGTTGCGGGTGAAGAAGTAGCCGATGACGATCCCTGGAAGCACGGCGTGGCTGATCGCGTCAACGAGCATGGAGTTCTTCCGCAGCACGACAAAGGTGCCGGGCAGGGCGCAGGCGAGGGCGGTGACGACCGCAAGCAGGGCGGTGCCGACGACGAAACTCATCTAGCGGCCCCCTCGAGGATGAGTTCCCGTTTCACGGCCGTGCGCGCACGACTGCGGGCGACCAGGCGTGTGATGACACTTCGCCGCGGTGAGGCGAGCAGCGAGATCAGGAAGATCACGAAGAGGGTGAGCACGATGAGTGGCCCGGTGGGCACTCTGCCGAGAACTATCGACAGGTACGCCCCGATTCCGCTCCCGAGGGCCCCGAAGACACCCGACAGGGTCACCATGCCGGGCAGTGTTCGCGTCCACTGACGGGCGGCGGCGGGTGGGGTGACCACGAAGGCGACCATGAGGACCAGCCCGACGGCTTTCACTCCGATCACGGTTGCGATGACGATGGTGGTGAACATCAGGGTGTCGATAAAAGTCGCCCGGAAACCGAGCACGGTGGAGTGGACGGGGTCGAACGTGCGGAGGGCGAACTCCTTCCAGAACACGACCATCAGTCCCAGAGCGAGAGCTCCGACAGCGATGCTAGTGGTGAGGTCGGCGACGGTGATGGCGGAGGCGTTCCCGAAGAGGTAGTCCTGGATGCCGCCCTTGCCGGGGAAGGCGCCGTTGCCGATTATGCGCATGAGCAGCATGCCCGCGCCGAAGAAGATCGTGAGAGACACGGCCATGGCCGTGTCGATTTGAGTCTTCGATACCCGAGTGACCCCGTTGGCGAAGAGCGCCGCGACGGTGCCGATGGCGACGGCCCCGACGATGAGACCGATCATGTTCCGGCCGTCTGTGCCCAGTACTACAACCGATGCCAGGAACGCGAGGAGCGCACCGGGCAACGCTGCGTGCGAGATCACGTCGCTGATGAGTGATTGCTTGCGCAGATAGGCGAAGCTCCCCAGGGCACCGGCGACCAGCCCGATGGTCATGGTCCCGAACAGCACCATTTGGTAGGTGTGGTTGTCGAGGATTTCGATCAGGCTCATGACGCGAACTGCAGGAAGGCGTCGTCGTCCGAGGTGACCTCGTAGGCGGTGCGGATATTTTCCTTTGTGAACGACTGCTCTGAGGGCCCGGATGCCACGATCCGGCGGTTGAGCAGCGTGACGTGGTCACAGTAGTCGCGCACGGTCGCCAGATCGTGGTGCACGATCACAGCGGTCTTTCCCTGCTCGCGCAGGGTGTGCAGTACGGAGACGATGGCCTGCTGGCTTTTCGCGTCGATGCCCTGGAAGGGCTCGTCCATGAAGTACAGGTCCGGCTCCTGCACGAGGGCGCGGGCGAGGAACACGCGTTGTCGTTGTCCGCCGGAAAGCTCACCGATCTGCCGGGCGGCAAGACCTGGGATTCCCGTCTGCTCGAGAGCCGCCACGGCGCGGGCGCGCTCGTTCTTCCCGGGTCTCCGGAACCAGCCGAGAGAGCCGTAGGTGCCCATAGTGACGACGTCGAGGACGGTGGTCGGGAAGTCCCAGTCCACAGTCGTGGACTGCGGCATGTACCCGACTCGTCTCCGCACCCTTGAAAGGGGTTGTCCGAAGAACTCCGAGGTCCCGGTGAGTGGTGGGACCAGCCCGAGCATTGCTTTGATCAGTGTGGATTTCCCGGCCCCGTTCGGACCGACGATTCCCATCACCACTCCCTGGGGCACGCGGAAGTCGACCCCCCGGAGAACGGCCTCAGCATGGTAGGCCACCGAGACGCCCTTGGTGGCGCACGCGAGCACGGTGTCGGTGGGGCGGGCGAGCGAGCCATCCGGACTCTGGGCCATGAGCATGGTCATTGCGTCCCGAGTGCGGCGGCGACGGCCTTCGCGTTGTGGGTGAACACGCCGAGATAAGTGTCAACTCCGGGCTCCGCGCCGAGGGAGTCGGCATAGAGTTCGTCGGCCGAGATCCCGACCTCCCAACCGAGTGCATGAACGGCCTCGCTAAGGCTGTTGATCGCCTGGGGGTTGGCCTGGTTGTCCTGGAAGATGACCGGCACTCGGTACTCCGCGATCAGTTTCGCCAGGTCCGAGATCTGCTCCGCGCTCAACGACGCCTCTGTGGACACGAAGTCGGTCGCATGAACTTCGAGATCGTAGGAGTCGCCGAAGTAGTTGAACGCGTCGTGGCCGGTGATCAGGATGCGCGGCTCGGGAACACGGGCGAGGAGCTCCTCGGCCTCAGCGGCGGCCTCTGCGATCTCGGCCTGGTAAGCGTTGGCGTTCTCCCGGTACTCCGCCGCGCTGTCGGGTTCGATCTCGCCGAGCTTGTCGGCGACGAGGCCGACGACGAGTGACCACGCTTCCGGGCTGTTCCACACATGAGGGTCGCGCAGCTGGTTACCCACATCGTCGGTCTCGGGCCAGGACAGAAGGAGGTCGTCGGGTAGTGCGTCGCCTACGGCCAGCTGCTTGTCACCGAGGCTCTCGAGTTGGTGGGTCATCTGCGCTTCCAGGTGTAACCCGTTCCACAGCACCACGTCGGAGTCCTGGATCGCTTGGATGTCCTTGGTCGACGGCTGATAGGTGTGTGGGTCGCCGCCGGGCCCGACCATCGTGGTCACGATCGCTTCGGGAGCGATATTGGCCACGGCGTCGGCGAGGTACCCGGTGGTCGCGTAGACGGTCAAGGGGGCATCGACGCCGGCGTTGCGCGGGGTTGTCGCGCAGCCCGCGAGCAGGAGAGCGGCCGTCGCAGCGGCGGCGAGGCCGGTCAATCGAGAACGCATGGGAGTAGAGGGCCTTTCGGTATGGCGAAAAACATCGTTTGGGCGGTGATGTAATAATTACACTAGCAACCCATCTCAGCTTTTCGGCAACCCGAACTTCCGCGAGGGGTGTCGGCGCGAGCTCTCCAGGTCCTCGAAGGGCAGCAGGCCTGGATCGGATCCGACCTGATCGACCCGCCGTCGCGGAGGGGAGAGGTAACAGGCGCGAGGGAGCAGGCGCGCGGGCGTGAGAGGACAGGCGCGCGGGCGTGAGGGGACTAGGTGGGATAGCGCCGGATCAGAGTGTCCGGGAAACGAGGAAGTCCCCTCCCAATCCCGCGTCTGCGGGTGGGAGAGGACTCCTGTGGTGCCCCCGAGAGGAATCGAACCTCTGACCTTTGGTACCGGAAACCAACGCTCTATCCCCTGAGCTACGAGGGCGGGATACCGGCCTTTCCGGGCCGGAGGCCGATCGCCGGGCGACTACTTCGAACCGCCCTGCTGAACAGCGAGACCGATCGTAGCACCGGGGCGGGATCGTGACCGCATCGGGCCCGCCCGCGTCGCGAGGGCGGGCGGACGCCGGTGTCCGATTCCGCTGCCGACGTGCCGACACCTAGGATAGGAAGACGTGACTCCCGCCGACCTCGCCGCCGTCATCCGCGCCGCTCTCATCACCGTTCTCACCGAGCGTGGAGCCGACATCTCGGTGGTGCCGGACACGGTGACGGTCGAACGCCCGCGCAACCCGGAACACGGCGACTACGCCACCAACATCGCGTTGCAGTTGGCCAAGAAGGTCGGAGCCTCTCCGCGGGATCTGGCGCAGGAGATCGCCACCGCGCTCGCCGCCGATCCCGGTGTGGCGTCGGCGGACATCGCCGGCCCCGGATTCCTCAACATCCGCCTCGACTCCGGTGCCCAGGGGTCGCTCGTGGCCTCCGTCATCGAGCAGGGCGAGGCGTACGGCACCGGGGACGCGATGGCCGGTCGTCGGGTGAACCTCGAGTTCGTCTCCGCCAACCCGACCGGCCCTATCCACCTGGGAGGCACCCGCTGGGCGGCGGTCGGCGACGCACTCGGGCGCGTGCTCGAGGCATCCGGTGCGCAGGTGACCCGGGAGTACTACTTCAACGACCACGGTGCCCAGATCGATCGGTTCAGCAGGTCGCTGGCCGCCGCGGCCCGCGGCGAGGCGACTCCGGAGGACGGGTACGCGGGAGCGTATATCGACGACATCGCCGCCCGGGTCGTCGCGGAGCACCCGGACGTCCTCGAGCTGCCGGAGGCCGAGGGGCTCGAGACGTTCCGCGCCACGGGCGTCGATCTGATGTTCACCCACATCAAGGCGTCGCTCGCGGAGTTCGGCACTGTCTTCGACGTCTACACCCACGAGAACTCGATGTTCACCTCCGGCGCCGTCGACCGGGCGATCGAGGTGCTCAAGGGCAACGGCAACCTGTACGAGTCCGAGGGCGCCTGGTGGCTGCGCTCCACGGACTTCGGGGACGACAAGGACCGTGTGGTCCTCAAGTCCGACGGCAACGCGGCCTACATCGCCGGTGACATCGCCTACTTCCTGGACAAGCGGGACCGCGGTTTCGACCTGTGCATCTACATGCTCGGTGCCGACCATCACGGGTACATCGCCCGTCTCAAGGCCGCGGCGGCGGCTCTGGGGGACGACCCCGCGGCGATCGAGGTCCTCATCGGGCAGATGGTCAGCCTCGTTCGGGACGGCGTCCCGGTCAAGATGAGCAAGCGCGCCGGCACCGTCATCACGCTCGACGACCTGGTGGACGCGATCGGGGTGGACGCCGCTCGGTATGCGCTCATCCGCTCCTCGGTGGACCAGACCATGGACATCGATCTGCAGTTGTGGACGTCGGCGACCAACGACAACCCGGTCTTCTACGTCCAGTACGCGCACGCCCGCCTGTGTTCCCTCGCCCGGAACGCCGCCGACCTGGGGGTCACCACCGACGCCGCCGACCTCGCGCTCCTGGTCGAGGACCGGGAGGGCGCGCTCATCCGGACCATCGGTGAGTTCCCCCGGGTCGTGGCGAGCGCGGCCGAGCTGCGCGAACCGCACCGGGTCGCCAGGTATCTCGAGGAACTCGCGGGCGCCTATCACCGCTTCTACGACACGTGTCGCGTCCTGCCGATGGGTGACGAGGAGGCGGGGCCGCTCCACGCCGCCCGGCTCGCGCTCAGCACGGCGACCCGACAGACGCTGGCGAACGGACTGCGGCTGATCGGCGTCACCGCCCCGGAGAAGATGTGAGCGCGCACCCGGCCGGGTCCCGGCACGAGTTCCCGCACGCGCCCGGGATCGGCGAGCGTCCCACCGACGTGGGCGGGGTGATGGCCCTGGATCCGGCGGTCTGGCCGCGCGGTGCGGGTCGTCGCGGGGACGGGGTGGTGGAGTTCGCCGGGGTCGCGGCGGATGAGCTGGCGGCCGAGTTCGGCACCCCGTTGTTCGTCATCGACGAGGACGACTTCCGCTCGCGCTGCCGCGAGATGGCGGAGGCCTTCGGGGGCGCCGACCGGGTCCACTACGCGTCCAAGGCGTTCCTGTGTACCGAGGTGGCGCGCTGGGTGGCGGAGGAGGGGTTGAGCCTGGACGTCGCCTCCGGTGGCGAGCTCGCGGTGGCCCTTCGTGCGGGGTTCCCGACGGACCGGATCACCGTGCACGGCAACAACAAGTCCGCCGACGAACTCAGGCTCGCCGTGCGCAGCGGGGTCGGGCACGTCGTCCTCGACTCGATGTCCGAGATCGCCCTGCTCGACCGCATCGCCGCCGAGGAGGGCGTGGTCCAGGACGTCTTCATCCGGGTGACGGTGGGCGTGGAGGCGCACACCCACGAGTTCATCGCCACCGCCCACGAGGACCAGAAGTTCGGGTTCTCCCTCGCTGGCGGTGCGGCGATGGCGGCCGTCCGCGGGGTGTTCGAGGCACCGCACATCCGGCTCACCGGCCTGCACAGCCACATCGGGTCCCAGATCTTCGACGTCGACGGCTTCGAACTCGCCGCGCGCCGCGTGATCGGCCTCCTGCGCGACATCGTCGACGAGTTCGGTGTCGAGCGCACGGCCCAGCTCGATCACCTGGACCTGGGTGGCGGACTGGGCATCAGCTACGTCGCCTCCGACGACCCGCCCCCGGTCGCCCAGCTGGCCGCCGCGCTGACGGAGATCGTCGACGGCTTCTCACGGGACGTCGGCCTCGCGCCCCCCACGCTGGTCGTCGAACCCGGCCGGGCGATCGCCGGACCGGGCACCGTCACCCTCTACGAGGTGGGCGTGGTCAAGGACGTCGAGCTCGCGGGTGGGGAGAGCCGCCGCTACATCAGTGTCGACGGCGGGATGAGCGACAACATCCGGACGGCGTTGTACGACGCCGTGTACGACGCCCGGCTGGTGGGCCGCGCCTCGTCGGCGGAACCCGTCGTGGCGAGGCTCGTGGGCAAGCACTGCGAGAGCGGTGACGTGGTGGTGCGTGACCTGTGGATGCCGGAGGACGTCGGTGCGGGTGACCTGGTGGCCGTCGCGGCGACCGGGGCCTACTGCTACTCGATGTCGAGCCGGTACAACCTGATCGGGCGGCCCGCGGTGGTCGCGGTCCGCGACGGACGGGCACGCCTGGTGCTCCGACGTGAAACCCTGGACGATCTGACGAGCTTGGAGGTGGGACAGTGAGCGACGCAACGGCGTCAGGCGTGCGACCCGTGGGAGTGGCGGTGCTCGGAATGGGCACCGTCGGCACCGAGGTCATCCGCTACATGACGGAGAACGCGGAGGCTCTCGCCTCCCGCATCGGGGCCCCGTTGGCCCTGCGGGGTGTCGCCGTGCGCGACCTGACCCGCGATCGCGGGGTGGACCCGGAGCTCCTGACCGCGGACCCGGCCTCGCTCGTCTCCCGGGACGACGTCGACGTCGTCGTCGAACTGATGGGCGGCATCGACGTGCCGCGTCCCCTCCTGCTCGAGGCGCTCCGTCACGGCAAGGCCGTGGTCACCGCGAACAAGGCGCTGCTGGCCGAGTACACCGACGAACTGGCGGAGGCCGCGGACTCGACCCGCACCGATCTGTATTTCGAGGCGGCCGTGGCCGGCGCGATCCCGGTGATCGGACCGCTGCGTCGCTCGATGGCCGGCGACCAGGTCGAGCGTGTCCTCGGGATCGTCAACGGCACCACCAACTACATCCTCTCCGCGATGGGGGCCACGGGCGCCGATTACGCGGAGACCCTCGCGGAGGCCTCCAGGCTCGGGTACGCGGAGGCCGATCCCACGGCGGATGTCGAGGGGTACGACGCGGCGGCCAAGGCCGCGATCCTGGCCTCGATCGCGTTCCACAGCCGGGTGACGGCGGGCGACGTCTACCGGGAGGGGATCTCCAGGATCTCGCCCGACGACTTCGCCTCCGCCCGCGACATGGACTGCACCATCAAGCTGCTCGCGATCTGCGAGAAGCTGCGGCGGGAGGACGGCAGCGAGGCCGTCTCGGCGCGCGTGTACCCCGCGTTGTTGCCCAACAGCCATCCGCTGGCCACCGTCAACGGCGCCTTCAACGCCGTCGTGGTGGAGGCGGAGGCGGCCGGCCGTCTCATGTTCTACGGACAGGGTGCGGGAGGTTCCCCGACCGCCTCCGCCGTGCTCGGGGACATGGTCGCGGCGGCCCGCAACAAGGTGGACTCGGGTCGCGCACCCGGCGAGTCGACCTACGCGGCCCTACCCGTGGCCTCGATGGACGAGGTCTCCACGCGGTACCACGTGCGGATGCGTGTGGCCGACAAGCCCGGGGTGCTGGCGCTGGTCGCCGCCGAGTTCTCCCGCCACGGGGTGTCCATCGCCCAGGTGCGGCAGACCGAGGTCGAGTTCCCGGAGTCGGAGCTCGACGATTCCGAGCCCACCGCGGAGCTCACCGTCCTGACCCACCGTGCCTCGGAGCGCGCGCTCGCCGACACGGTCGCCGCGCTCTCCGACCAGGACGCGGTCTCGGTCATCACCAGCGTCATCCGACTCGAGGGAGTGGACACCGAATGAGCAGCACCCATCAGCCCGTGCACCACCGCTGGCCCGGCCTCATCGAGGCCTACCGCGACCGGCTCCCGATCGGGGACGCCTGGGAGCCGGTGACGCTCTTCGAGGGCGGGACCCCGCTCCTCCCGGCGCCCTACCTCTCAGGGGTCACGGGGTGCGAGGTCTACCTCAAGGTGGAGGGCCTCAACCCGACGGGCTCGTTCAAGGACCGCGGCATGACCATGGCCGTCACCGACGCCAGGGCGAGGGGCCAGAAGGCCGTCCTGTGTGCCTCGACCGGGAACACCTCCGCCTCGGCCGCCGCGTATGCGACCCGCGCCGGGATGGGCTGCGCGGTTCTCATCCCGCAGGGCAAGATCGCGGCGGGGAAGCTGGCGCAGGCGGTCATGCACGGGGCGACGATCATCCAGGTGGACGGCAACTTCGACGACTGCCTCGAGCTGGCCCGTAAGACCACCGCCACGTACGCGGAGATCGGTCTGGTCAACTCGGTCAACCCGGTGCGGATCGAGGGCCAGAAGACCGCCGCGTTCGAGATCGTCGACGTGCTCGGACGCGCACCCGATCTGCACTTCCTCCCGGTGGGCAACGCGGGCAACATCACCGCGTACTGGAAGGGCTACAGCGAGTACCACGCGGACGGCATCGTCTCGACCCGCCCGCGGATGATGGGCGTGCAGGCCGCGGGCGCGGCGCCCCTCGTGGACGGGGCGCCGGTCAAGAACCCGGAGACCATCGCCACCGCCATCCGCATCGGCGCGCCGGCGTCCTGGGACGGCGCCGTCGCCGCCCGTGACCAGTCCGGTGGCACGTTCCGCAAGCGCACCGACGAGCAGATCCTCGAGGCGTACCGCACCGTTGCGGGCAAGGACGGCGTGTACGTGGAGCCGGCCTCCGCGGCGTCGGTCGCGGGACTGCTCGACGCGCACGCCAACGGGGAACTCGAGCCCGGTCAGACGATCGTCTGCACCGTCACCGGCAACGGGCTCAAGGACCCGGACACCGCCCTCCTGGGCATGCCCGAGGTGGAGGCCATCCCGGTGGATCCGACCGCCGTCGCCGGCGCTCTCGGGTTGGAATGAGCGACGTGACCGGTACCGGCCCCGAGGTCTTCGGCAGCTCCGGGGGACGTATCCTGCCGGTCGGTCGCTCGGTCACCGTCGAGGTGCCCGCGTCCAGCGCCAACCTCGGGCCGGGTTTCGACGCCCTGGGCGTGGCGCTGGGCCTGTACGACACCATCACGGTGACCACCATCGGCTCGGGGCTCGAGCTCGAGGTCTCGGGCGAGGGGGCCGGTCAGGTCCCCGCCGACGCTTCCCACCTGGTCGCGAAGGCGGTGGAGGCGGGACTGCGGGCCGGCGGCACGGGCGCCCCTGGGGTCAGGATCGCCTGTACCAACGCGATACCGCACTCCCGGGGTCTCGGGTCCTCCGCGTCCGCCGCGGTGGGGGGACTGGTCGCGGCGAACGGTCTCATGGGCGGCGTGTTGACCGACGAGCACCTGGTACAGCTCGCGAGCGAGTTCGAGGGGCATCCCGACAACGCGGCGGCGAGCGTGCTCGGCGGGGTCGTGGTCTCGTGGACCGAGCGATCGGCGACCGCCGTGACCTACCGCGCGGTGCGCATGGACGTCGATCCGACGATCGTCGCCACCGTGCTGGTGCCGGCCGAGACCTCGTCGACGGCGCAGACCCGGGGCTTGCTCCCGGAGATGGTCCCCCACGAGGACGCGGCCTTCAACGCCAGTCGGGCCGCACTGATGTCGGTGGCCCTGGCCTCGCACCCGGAGTTCCTCCTGGCCGCGACCGAGGACAGGCTCCACCAGTCCTACCGGGCCCCGGCGCTCGTCGGCACCACCGAGTGGGTCGGCCGGCTCCGGGACCGTGGACTCGCCGCGACGGTCTCCGGGGCGGGCCCCACCGTCCTGGTGCTGGGGACCTCCGCGCTGCCCGCGGACCTGCGCGGGGACGCCGAGGCGCAGGGATGGCAGGTCCTGGATCTCCGGATCGCGGAGGGCGCCCGGGTTCTCGTCGGGGAGTGAGGACGTCCGCTCGCACGACGGGGGTTCACGGCCGGGCCGTGACCCTGGTCAGGCGGTGGAGCCCGGTGAGATGGTCGTGACCTGATAGGCCCCGTCGGCGTGGAGGGCACGGATCGCCCGCTTGTCGTACTTTCCGACCGACGTGCGGGGGATGTCGTCGACGAACGCCCAGTGGTCCGGTCGCTTCCACAGTTCCACATGGCCCTCCAGCGACTCCCAGAGCGCCCGCGCGGTGGCGGACGCGCCGGGTTTGAGGTGGACCAGGACCATGGGGCGGTTGCCCCAGCGTTCGTCCGGTACGCCGATCACCGCGGCATCGGCCACCCGCTCGTCCCGAAGGACGGCGTGCTCGAGTTCCACCGAGGAGATCAGCTCGCCCCCCGAGGCGATGATGTCGTCCACCCGGTCGACCACGTCGAGGTAGCCCCTGGGGGAGATGGTGGCCATGTCCCCGGTGCGCAGCCAACCGTCGACGAACCGGTCGGTCGCGTCGTCGCCGAGATAGCGTGCGGTGACCCAGGGTCCTCTGATCTGTAGCTCGCCGACCGACCACCCGTCGTTCGGCAGGACACGCCCGGCTTCGACGATCCGGGCCTCGACCCCGGCGGGGAACCTGCCCTGCCCGAGGATCTGTGCCCGGCGGTGGGTCGCGGACGAATGGGGGTCGGCCCGGGCGAACGTGGCGATCGGACTCGACTCGGTCAGGCCGTAGGCCTGCATGATGGTGACCCCGTGTCGCGTGACGAACGCGTCGAACAGCGCCTCCGGCACCGGCGAGCCGCCGACCAGGACCTCGCCCAGGTGGCCGAGCGGCTGGGGGTTGGTCTCCAGCCGGCGGAGGAGGCGCTGCAGGGAGGCCGGCGTGGTCGCGACCTTGTTGGGTCTGAACGTGGCGAGCAGATCGGCCAGGTCGCGGCCGGAGTGCATGGCCTGACCAGGTCGCGGCCGGGCGGTGATGATGCTCGCCCCGGTCATGAACGCCGCGTAGGGCAGGCCCCAGGACAGGACGTGGTACATCGGCACGGTCGTCAGGACGGTGTCCCCGCTGCGGAGCGCCGCGCTCTCGGCCATGCACATCTGCATCGAGTGCAGCCAGATCGAGCGGTGGGTGAACGCCACCGCCTTGGACAGGCCGGTCGTGCCGGAGGTGTAGGCCAGCGCCGCCGCGGCGCGTTCGTCCAGCTCGGGCCACTGATAGGTGGTCGGCCGTCCGTCGAGGAGGGCCTCCAGGGCGTGGAGTTCCACCTCGTGACCGTCCCCGGACAGGTCGGTGGTGTCCCCGGCGACCCGGGCGTCGAAGACGACGAGGTGGCGCACGTGCTCCAGGTCGGCGACCACCTCGAGTGCGAGAGAGAGCAGTTCGGGATCCACCAACACGACGGAGACGTCGTTGTCGCGGAGCGCCGCGAGGAGGAAGGACCGGGACCTAAGGACGTTGACCGACAGCGCGACGGCTCCCATCGACGGGATCGCGAACAGCGACTCGACGACCTCGGTGCGGCTGCCGGACAGGACGGCCACGACGTCACCCTCGCCCACGCCGAGATCGGTGAGGGCGTGGGCCAGGGCCGCGGCCCTGGCGGCGATCACGTCGAACCGAAGGGTCCGGGGCTCCATGTCCCCGACGAAACCGGTGACCGTGGAGCCGGAGTGGCGCTCTGCGGCGTGGTCGAGGATCCGGGACACGAGCAACGGGGTGTCGAGCATCGTTCCGAACATCAGACCTCCTTCCGCGCGGCCGCAGTGGGCTGTAGGTTACCGCCCGTCGACCGGGATGCGGACACGCCCGTGGAACTCGCGAGGGGGACGCGTGTGGAGACCGACTGCGGGTAGTATGCTTGCCGAAGCCACGGACGCCCGGTCGTCCCCGCATCCCGAGACATCTCCAGTTCACCGTCCGCCTCGGCGGACGGCAGCTCGTGAGTAGGTCACGGTGGGAGCGGCCGAACGGCGAGTGGTCAACTGGGATTGTCGTGCCCGTGAGTGGGTCTCGTCCGTAGTCGACGGTCAACATGACGTCGGCGCGGTGGGCGTCACCTCGTGTACATCCCCCTCAGACGAATCCGTGTCCGGCCAGTTCGCCGCCACGGAAGGCCTCAGCGGCCACCCGGGACGCCCGTCCGCGTCCCGGACAGTTGCTCGGTGCGAAGCGGTGGACACCGCCTCGGCCCGGGCCCAGAAAGGACACCCGTGACCTCGACGGAAACCCACTCCACGCCTCCGCAGGATGCCGCACTGGCAGCCATGCGACTGGCGGACCTCAAGTCCCTGGCGCAGCAGATGGGCCTCAAGGGCCTGTCAGGCAAGCGCAAGGGCGATCTGGTGGCGATGATCGACTCCGCCCGCGGCGGGAAGTCCCAGGCTCCCGCCCAGTCCGCGCCCGCCGCGACCGCGGAGAGTGCCCCCCGGTCCGACGCGCAGAAGCCGCCGAGTGGCCAGCAGCCCGCGCGCGAACCCGGGAAGGCGGACGAGGGTTCGACTCGGGGTGGCGGTGAGGCGCCCGCCGAGAGCCGGGGCCGCGGGGACGGGCAGGACCAGGGCGAACGGAACCGTCGCGAGGACGGCCCGCGCGGCGGTGGCCAGAACCAGAACCAGGCGCAGGGTCAGAACCAGGCACAGAACCAGTCGCAGGGTCAGAACCAGGGGAACCGGCAGCGTCGGGGCGGGCAGAACCGCGACGACCAGGGGTCGGGTCGTCAGGATCAGGGTCAGCAGGGCGGTCGCGCCCGCGATCAGCAGTCCGGTGATCAGCAGAACCCCGATCAGCAGGGCCGCGATCAGCAGGGCCGCGATCAGC
>NZ_JAALEA010000260.1 GCF_014145145.1 Dietzia cercidiphylli | reverse complement strand
CGGCGGGAGCTCGCCGCCCACCGCGCCCGCAGGGACGCCGCGGAGGCCCTGTGGCCCGGCTCCCCTCCCGCGCCTGTCGGCTATCTGACGGCCCCCGACACCCCGACCTCGCCCGTGCTCCTGGCCATCCGGCTGGAGTCGGACTGCTGCGTGGCGTGGCGGACGGAGATCGCGGCGGCGCGGTCGACGGAGATCCGGAGGTTCTGCCTCGACGCCCTCACGGCCGCCTCGATCCAACTGGAGCGCTGGCGGACGCTGGTGCCGGGTGCGCCGTTCGAGGCGCTGCCCGGGTTCCCTCCCCCGTCCTGACGGACTAGCGCCCGGCCCCGATGAGCCGGAGGATCTCGTCCGCGGCTCCGTCCACCGGCACCTGGGTGATCTCCCCGGTGGCGCGCTCGCGCAGCTCCACCGTCCCCTCCGACCATCCCCGACCCACGACGACGACCCACGGGACGCCGATCAACTCGGCGTCCTTGAACTTCACCCCCGGCGAGGCCTTGCGATCGTCGAAGAGCACCTCGAGGCGGGCCCGGTCGAGAGCCTCGACGAGCGTCGCGGCTCCGCTGGTCGCCGCCTCGTCCTTGTTGGCTATCACCACGTGGACGTCGGCCGGAGCCGCGGCCGCCGGCCACACCAGGCCCTTCTCGTCGGCGTACTGCTCGGCCAGCACCGCGACGAGCCGGGACACCCCGATGCCGTAGGACCCCATCGTCACCCGGGCGGGCTTGCCGTTCTCGCCGAGGACGTCGAATCCGAAGGCGTCGGTGTACTTGCGGCCGAGCTGGAAGATGTGACCGATCTCGATCCCTCGCGCGAGGGTGAGCGTGCCGTGGCCGTCGGGGGCCTCGTCGCCCTCCCTGACCTCGGCGGCCTCGATCGTGCCGTCGGGGGTGAAGTCGCGGCCACAGACCAGGCCCACGACGTGTCTGCCCGGCTCGTCGGCCCCGGTGATCCAGGCGGTCCCGTCGATCACCCTCGGGTCCACCAGGTACCGGACCCCGCCCGCGAGCAGGGCCCCGGGACCGATGTACCCCTTGACGAGGAACGGGTTGGCCGTGAAGTCGTCCTCGCCCAGCACGGCCACCTCGGCGGGCTCGAGCGCCGCCTCGACGCGCTTCATGTCGACCTCGCGGTCCCCGGGCAGCCCCACGCCCAGCAGCTCCCAGTCCTTGCCGGGCTCACGGACCTTGAACAACACGTTCTTGAGAGTGTCCGCCGCCGTGACCCGGCGCCCGAGGCCCGCTCCGTTGGCCCACTCGACCAGGGTCTCGATCGTCGGCGTCCCGGGGGTGTCGTAAACCACGGGCTCGGGGAGTCCCTCGAGCGGACGGGCGGGCGGTACCGGGGTCACCACGGCCTCGACGTTGGCCGCGTACTCCCCGTCCGTCGACCGGACGAAGGTGTCCTCCCCCGCCGCGGAGATCGCGAGGAACTCCTCGGACGCCGATCCGCCCATCGCTCCCGAGGTGGCGGCGCAGATCACGTACTCGATGCCCAGGCGGTCGAAGATGCGCTGGTAGGTCTCCCGGTGCACCTGGTACGAGCGTGCGAGACCGGCGTCGTCGAGGTCGAAGGAGTACGAGTCCTTCATGGTGAACTCGCGGCCCCGGAGGATCCCGGCACGGGGCCGCTCCTCGTCCCGGTACTTGGACTGGATCTGGTACAGGGTGACGGGCAGGTCCTTGTACGAGGAGTACTCGCCCTGCACCGTGAGTGTGAACAGTTCCTCGTGGGTGGGGCCGAGGAGCATGTCGTTGCCCTTGCGGTCCTTGAGACGGAACAACGCCGATCCGTACTCGGTCCACCGGCCCGTCGTCTCGTAGGGCTCGCGGGGCAGGAGCGCGGGCAGGCTGATCTCCTGGGCGCCGGAGGCGTTCATCTCCTCTCGCACCACCTGCTCGATCCGCCGGAGGGTGCGCAGGCCGAGCGGCAGCCACGAGTACACGCCGGGCGCGACGCGCCGGACGTAGCCGGCACGGACCAGCAGTTTGTGGCTCAGGACCTCGGCATCGGCCGGGTCGTCGCGGAGCGTACGCAGGAAGAGGTGGGACAGACGCGTGATCACGGTGGTCAAGCGTAGCCGCCCGGGGACCCGCCACCGGAGCGACGGTAGCCTCAGCCGGGTGCGCATCCTCCTCTCGCCCTCCGAGACCAAGTCCGTCGGCGGGTCGGGTGGCCCCCTCGATCTGGCCGCGCTGTCCCTTCCCGCGCTCTCCGACACCCGGGAGACGGTGGCCGGGGCGCTGGTCTCGATGTGTGTCGACGACCCGGAGGGTGCGCGACGCGCGCTGGGCCTGAGCGACGCGCTCGCCGACGAGGTGACGCACGACGCACGCCTGTGGACCTCCCCCACCGCCCCGGCACTGAGCCGGTACACCGGAGTGCTCTACGACGCGTTGGACCAGGCCTCCTTCACCCGGGCCACCCGGGCGCGCGCCGAATCGCGGCTGTGGATCGGGTCGGCGCTCTTCGGACTGATCGCCGCCGACGACCCCATCCCCCACTACCGACTCTCCGCGGGGACGCGACTGCCCGGACTCGGAACGCTCCGCGCGGTGTGGAAGCCCTCGCTCACCGATGCCACCTCGGGCTGGGCCGACGACCTCGTGGTCGACCTCCGCTCGGGCGGCTACCACCAGTTGGGGCCGGTCCCGGGGGCCGTCACCGTCGACGTCGTCACGGAGTACCCGGACGGCACCCGCAAGGTGGTGTCCCACTTCTCCAAGCACCACAAGGGGCTGCTCGCCAGGACGCTGGCGACCTCACGGGCGGAGATGGCGGACGTACAGGCGCTCCTGCGGGTGGCCCGCCGGGCGGGGCACACCCTCGAACACAGCTCGCCCTCCACCCTGACGATGGTGACCGGCCCCTGAGGGGGACGCGGGCCCCTGTGGTCAGGACCCGGGCCCCCGAGGACAGGACCTGGGCCCCGAGTAGAGGACCCGGGACCGCGAGGGCGGGATTCAGGCCCGGGTCAGCACCTGCGGGAGTCCGGCGACCTCGCCGACAACCACTATCGCCGGCGGCCGGACCCCGCGGTCGGTGAGCGTGGTGGCCATGGTGCCGACCGTGCACCGGTGGGTGACCTGACCGTCGAGGCTGCCGTCCACGATGATCGCGGCGGGGGTGTCCGGCGATCGGCCACCGGCCATGAGCGAGTCGGCGATGGCCGGGGAGTTCTTGACGCCCATCAGCACGACCAGCGTCCCCCGCATCCGGGCCAGGGCCTCCCAGTCGACGAGGGAGCCCGGGTGCCCCGGCGGGAGGTGACCCGAGACGATGGTGACCTCGTGGGTCATGCCGCGGTTGCTCACGGGGATCCCCGCGAGCGCGGGAACGCTGAGCGCGCTGGACACCCCGGGGACGACGGTGCAGGGGATCCCGGCCTCGGCGCAGGCGTGGGCCTCCTCGTATCCCCGCCCGTAGAGGAACGGGTCGCCGCCCTTGAGTCGGACGACGAACTTGCCCTCCCTCGCGCGGTCCACGAGGACCCGGTTGATGGCGTCCTGGGCCATCGAGCGCCCGTACGGGATCTTGGCCGCGTCGACGATCTCGACGTCCGAACGCAGCTCCCCCAGCGGCCGCTGCGGGGCGAGCC
>NZ_JAALEA010000025.1 GCF_014145145.1 Dietzia cercidiphylli | reverse complement strand
CGCCCGGTGTGGTTGCCGCGCAGCCGGTCCGCATCCGCCCGCGCGCCTGTACGGACAGACCGTAGCCGCCCCCGGCCCTGGACGCCCGCCTGCGCTTTGGTGCGCGCAGGCGGGCAGGGACGGGGGCGGCTGTGTGGTCGGGGGCGGCTGTGTGGTGCTGCCGTGTGTGGGCCGGGTCAGTACTGGCGGCGGTTGAGGAACGACGTGGGGTTGTACCCGAACGGCGGCCGCAGTCGGTCCTCGTAGGACCCCCAGTCGTCCTTGATGCCCGTGGGGAACTCGCCCTCGTGGACGGCGTTACCCTGCGCGGTCGCCAGTACGGCGGACAGGATGCCCACCTCGACCGCGGTGGGGTTGCCGCGCACGACCTGGAAGAACGGCGCCGCGGCCTTGTCGTCCGTGGCCGACTTCTCCGCGTCCTGCTGCTGCTCGGCGGCGGTCACAGCGGGATGTTCCCGTGCTTCTTGGCGGGCACCTCGACGACCTTGCGGTCGAGCAGTCGGAGCGCCTGGGCCACCTGCAGCCGCGTGTGCGACGGCGGGATGACGGCGTCGACGTAACCCCGCTCGGCGGCGACGTACGGGTTGACGAGGGTGTCCTCGTACTCGGCCTGGAGCTTCAGTCGGAGCGCGTCGACGTCGTCCCCGTTCGCGGCGGCCTGCTTGAGCTGGTCGCGGTAGACGAACCCGACGGCCCCGGACGCGCCCATGACGGCGATCTCGGCCGTCGGCCACGCCAGGTTGATGTCGGCGCCCATGTGCTTGGAACCCATGACGTCGTACGCGCCGCCGTAGGCCTTGCGGGTGATCACGGTGACCTTGCCGACCGTGGCCTCACCGTAGGCGTACAGCAGCTTCGCGCCGCGGCGGATGATCCCGTCGAACTCCTGGCCGGTCCCCGGCAGGAAGCCGGGGACGTCGACCAGGGTGAGGATGGGGATGTTGAAGGCGTCGCAGGTGCGGACGAAGCGTGCGGCCTTCTCGGAGGCCTTGATGTCCAGGCACCCGGCGAACTGGGTGGGCTGGTTGGCCACCACGCCGACGCTGCGGCCCTCGACCCGGCCGAACCCGACGATCACGTTCATGGCGTACTGCGCCTGGGTCTCGAGGAACTCGCCGTCGTCGACGATGTGCGAGATGACCTCGTGCATGTCGTACGGGCTGTTGGAGGAGTCCGGGATGATCGTGTCCAGCTCGTGGTCCTCGAGGGTGAGGTTGTCCTCGATCGCGCCCTCGGTCGGCGGGACCGGGAACCGGGGGGCCTCGGCCCGGTTGTTGCTGGGCAGGTAGGACAGCAGGTCCTTGACGTAGTCGAGGGCGTCCTGCTCGTCGTTCGCGGTGTAGTGGGAGACGCCCGACTTGGTCATGTGCGTGGTGGCACCGCCGAGCTCCTCCTGGGTGACCTCCTCGCCGGTGACCGTCTTGATGACGTCCGGGCCGGTGACGAACATCTGCGAGGTCTTGTCGACCATCACGGTGAAGTCGGTGAGGGCGGGGGAGTAGACGTGGCCACCGGCGGAGGGGCCCATGACCAGGGACACCTGCGGGATCACCCCGGATGCCTGGACGTTGCGGTGGAAGATCTCCCCGTACAGACCGAGTGAGACCACACCCTCCTGGATGCGGGCACCGGCTCCGTGGTTGATGCCGATCATCGGCCGGCCGGTCTTGAGGGCCAGGTCCATGACCTTGACGATCTTCTCGCCGTAGACCTCACCGAGGGAGCCGCCGAAGACGGTGGCGTCCTGCGAGAACACGCAGACGCTCCGGCCGTCGACGGTGCCGTACCCGGTGATCACACCGTCGCCCAGCGGCCGACGCTCGGCCAGGCCGAAGGTCGTGGCACGGTGGCGGGCGAGCGCGTCGATCTCGACGAACGAGCCCGGATCGAGCAGGTTCTCGATCCGCTCGCGGGCCGTCATCAGGCCCTTGTCGTGCGTCCTGTCGACCGCGGCCTGTCCCATCGGTGCACGGGCTTCGTCGAGCCGCCGACGCAGCTCGGACAGCTTCCCGGCGGTCGTGTGGATGTCGGGCGTCGCAGCGTCGGTCTGGACGTCGTCACTCACGTCCGGTTCTGAGGCAGTCGTCATGTTGTAAGACTCTAACGACTCGGGTGGCTCCGTGGCGACGTGACCCGGCCTACTCCCCCGACACCGACCCCGCCGTCGGGCGGGGTTCGGACCTACTCTGGACGTCGTGCACGCAGACCCCGGACCCGAATCGCCGCGCCCGCTCGACGCCGATGCCCTCCGCCGGGAGCTGGTCGAGGGGCCGGGTGCGCCGTACACCTCGCTCGAGGTGCTCGAGGAGGTCGGGTCGACCAACGCCGAGGCGATGAGGCGAGCGGGACTGGGTGCCGCGGACCGCGGTGTGCTCCTGGCCGAGTACCAGGCCTCGGGACGCGGGCGGCTCGGACGCACGTGGACGGCGCCTCCGCGGACCCAGGTGGTGGTGAGCGTCCTGCTGCGGCCCGGCGCGGTCTCACCCACCCTGTTCGGGTGGCTGCCCCTGGTCACTGGTCTCGCGATCCGGGACGGGCTCGTGGCGGCGGGCGGGGTGGACGCCACGCTCAAGTGGCCCAACGACGTGCTCGTCGACGGGGGCAAGATCGCGGGGATCCTCTCGGAGATGACGACGGTCCCCGCGGAGGGGGACTTCGAGTTGCGCCTTCCCGCGCTGGTGGTGGGTGTGGGGATCAACGTGACACTGACGCGGGAGCAACTGCCCGTCCCGCACGCGACCTCCCTCGCCCTCTCCGGTGGGACGACCGACCGTGACGTCGTCGCACGGGCGGTCCTCGAGGCCCTGGCGCACCGGCACGAGCAGTGGCGTCGATGCGAACGCGGGAGCGGATCGACCATCTCGGACGAGCTCATGGCCGAGTACTCGGCGGCCTGCTCGACCGTCGGGGCCGAGGTCCGCGTCGAACTGCCGGGCGACGTCGTACGGACAGGGCGAGCCGCACGCGTGGACAGGGAGGGCCGCCTCGTCGTCGTCACCCCGGACGGGGAGCTGTCCGTGGCCGCCGGGGACGTGACCCACGTGCGTCCGGCCGCCGGCCGGTGGGGCGGCTGACCCGTGGGGTTCGTCCGTTCGGTCGTCTCTCCGGGGGAGACGCTGATCGTCCACAGCCACCCGCACTGGCGCGCGCTCGTGCGCCCCGCACTGGTGACGGTGATCGGCGCCGGTCTCGCCGGGATCGCCGGGGGGTTCATCGAGACGCAGGTCGTGCACTCGGGGGACCGGGCCGCGACCTGGGCGATGGTGGCGGGGATCTACCTCCTCGTTGTCCTGCGCTTCGGCCTGTGGCCCGCGCTGCGGTGGGCGCGCACCGACCTCGTGGTGACCGACGAGCGCGTGCTCTACCGGCCGGCCGGCTCGACGCGACGGTGTGTGGACGTGCCGTTGCGCCGGATCAGTGCCGTGCGGTTCCGGCACACCCTCACCGACCGGGCCCTGGGCACCGGGTGTCTCATCCTCGAGTGCGGACACCTGCCCCCGGTCGAGATCGACCATGTCCCCGCCGTGGCGCGGGTCCACGCCACGGTCTACGACGAACTGCTCCGTCTGCCCGCGGTGCCCCCGCCCGGCCCCCTCGCCCCGCCACCCCGCTTCCGCTGGGGGCTGCCGGGGCGTCGGTGACCTCCCCACCACCCGTGAGAACATGGACCACGTGAACGACGACTCGCGCATCCGCCGCAATCCTCTCGGTTCGCCCGTCGTGGCGATGATCGGAGGCGGGCAGCTCGCCCGCATGACGCACCAGTCGGCGGTGGCGCTCGGCCAGACCCTGCGCGTTCTCGCCGCCGACCCGCAGGACCCGGCCGCGCAGGTCACCCCCGACGTCGTGATCGGCGCCCACGACGACCCGGACGCGGTCCGGGGTGTCGCGGCCGGCGCCGACGTGATGACCTTCGACCACGAGCACGTGCCACCGGAGATCCTCGTCGAGCTCGAGTCCGCCGGCGTCGCGGTGCGGCCCCGGGCCTCGGCGCTCATCCACGCCCAGGACAAGCTGGTCATGCGCCGCGCGCTCGAGGAGATCGGGGCGCCGATCCCGCCGTTCACGGCGGTCGACTCCGTCGAGGACGTCCGGCGCTTCCACGGCGAGCAGGAGGGGCACATCGTCCTCAAGGCCGCGCGCGGCGGCTACGACGGCCGCGGCGTGTGGATGCCGGGCTCGCTGGAGGAGGCCGAGCGCATCGCGACCGAGCAACTCGACGCCGGTGTGCCGATGATGGCCGAGGCACGCGTGCCGTGGACCCGGGAACTGTCCGCCCTGGTCGCCCGCTCGCCCTTCGGACAGGGAGCGGTGTGGCCCGTCGTGGAGACGGTCCAGCGCGACGGGATCTGCGCGGTGGTGGTGGCACCGGCCACCGGGCTGCCCGACGATCTCCGCTCCGCGGTCCAGGCCACCGCCCTGCGCCTGGCCGAACACCTCGACGTCACCGGGGTGATGGCGGTCGAACTCTTCGAGGTCACCGGCTCCGACGGCCGCCCGGGTGTGCTGGTGAACGAACTGGCGATGCGACCGCACAACTCCGGACACTGGACCATGGACGGAGCCACCACCAGCCAGTTCGAGCAGCATCTGCGGGCCGTTCTCGACTATCCGCTGGGTTCCACCGTCCCGACGGCCCCCGTGACCGTGATGGCCAACGTGCTCGGCGCGGCCCGGGCCCCGGAGATGAGCATGGACGAGCGGGTGCACCACCTCGGGGCCCGGTTCCCGCACGCCAAGGTCCACCTCTACGGGAAGTCCGAGCGGCCGGGACGCAAGATCGGTCACGTCAACGTCCTCGCCGACCCCGGGGTCGACCCGGATGACGCCGACCAGGTGGCCACGGTCCGCGCGGTGGCCGAGCACGCCGCCCACTGGCTCTCCCACGGGGAATGGGCCGACGGCTGGGACCCCCACACGGGGGCGCCGGTCGGGGACTTCGACCGCTGACGTCACCCCCTTCGACGAAAGGCACCACCATGACCGCACCACAGGGCGGGCCGCAGGTCGGTCTGATCATGGGCAGCGACTCCGACTGGCCGACGATGGAGGGCGCCGCCGAGGCGCTCGCCGAGTTCGGGATCCCCTTCGAGGTGGGCGTGGTCTCGGCGCACCGGACCCCGCAGAAGATGCTGGACTACGCCCGCTCGGCCGCCGGCCGGGGGATCCGTGTGGTGATCGCTGGTGCCGGCGGGGCCGCGCACCTGCCCGGGATGGTCGCCTCCGCCACCCCGCTGCCGGTCATCGGCGTACCGGTGCCCCTCAAGCACCTCGACGGCATGGACTCGCTGCTCTCGATCGTGCAGATGCCGGCAGGGGTGCCCGTGGCCACCGTGTCGATCGGCGGGGCCCGCAACGCCGGGCTCCTGGCGGTCCGGATCCTCGCCGCCTCCGACCCCGCGCTCCGGTCCCGGATGGAGGGTTTCCAGGCCAAGCTGGAGGCGATGGTGGAGCGTAAGGACGCCGCCCTGCGCCAGAGCCTGCTGGGCTGATCCACCCCGTCCTCCGCGGCCCCGTCCTCCGCTGCCATGCCCGCCCCGCCCGGGAGGCCCGCCGCCCGGGCGGGGCGGGCGGTGCCCGACTGGTAAATTGGGTGGCCGGGCGCGGCACGTCAGACCCCGCGGCGATATCGACGGATAAGGTGCGTCGTCGACATCGCCGGGAGGTGCCCCGGACGGTGTCCGCCGCGCGATCTGCACCGACGATTCCCTCTTGGAGGACCGCACATGTCCGGTAACCCCGACTTCGACCTGTACCAGCCCGCGGAGGAGCACGAGGAGCTCCGCGCGGCGATCCGTGCCCTCTCCGAGAAGGAGATCGAGCCGCACGCCGCGGACGTCGACGAGAACGAGCGGTTCCCGCAGGAGGCACTCGATGCGCTCAACGCCTCGGGTTTCAACGCGGTCCACGTGCCGGAGGAGTACGGCGGGCAGGGCGCGGACTCGGTCGCGGCGTGCATCGTGATCGAGGAGGTCGCGCGCGTCTGCGGTTCGTCCTCCCTGATCCCGGCCGTGAACAAGCTCGGCACGATGGGCCTGATCCTGGCCGGTGGTGAGGACCTCAAGCAGATGGTCCTGCCCGGGATCGCCGAGGGCGCGATGGCCTCGTACGCCCTGTCGGAGCGCGAGGCAGGGTCCGACGCCGCGGCCATGCGCACGCGGGCCCGTCAGGACGGCGACGACTGGATCCTCAACGGCGGCAAGGCGTGGATCACCAACGGCGGAAAGTCCACCTGGTACACCGTCATGGCCGTCACGGACCCCGAGAAGGGCGCCGGCGGCATCTCCGCGTTCATGGTGCACGCCGACGACGAGGGTTTCGGCGTCTCCAAGACGGAGAAGAAGCTCGGAATCAAGGGTTCGCCCACCGCGGAGCTCTACTTCGAGAACGTCCGCATCCCGGGCGACCGGATCATCGGTGAGCCGGGCACCGGCTTCAAGACCGCGCTGCAGACGCTGGACCACACCCGCCCGACCATCGGCGCCCAGGCCGTGGGCCTGGCCCAGGGTGCGCTCGACGCGGCGATCGCCTACACCAAGGAGCGCAAGCAGTTCGGCAAGGCGATCTCGGACTTCCAGAACACCCAGTTCATGCTCGCCGACATGGCGATGAAGGTGCAGGCCTCCCGCCTCATGGTGTACACCGCCGCCGCCAACGCCGAGCGCGGCAGCGCGCCGGGTGGGCAGAAGCTGGGCTTCATGGCCGCTGCGTCCAAGACGTTCGCCTCGGACGTCGCGATGGAGGTCACGACCAACGCCGTGCAGCTCTTCGGCGGCGCGGGCTACACCCGCGACTTCCCGGTCGAGCGCATGATGCGCGACGCCAAGATCACCCAGATCTACGAGGGCACCAACCAGATCAACCGCATGGTCATGGCGCGTCAGCTCCTGGGCTGATCCTCCGGGCGCCGGCCCGCCGACCGGCACACGAGAGCCGCCACTTCCGACCGGGGGTGGCGGCTCTCGACGTGGATGCACGGCCGCGGGGTGGCGCGGTGCCGCGGCGCCGGGCCGTCAGAGGGTGAGGGTGGTCCGCTCCGTGGTG
>NZ_JAALEA010000259.1 GCF_014145145.1 Dietzia cercidiphylli | reverse complement strand
GTCCGGGAGGGCGGCCAGACTCGCCGGCGCCAGCGCACTCACCGACGTCAGCGACGGCCTGATGCGCGACCTGTCGGGATTGGCGCGGGCCTCCGGCGTCGCGGCGGACCTCGTCGTCGACGCGCTCCCCGTCGACCCCCGCCTGGGCGAGGCCGCCGCCGTCTTGGGTCTCCCCGATCCGGAGGCGCAGATCGCGGACTGGATCCTCGACGGCGGTGAGGACCACGGTCTGCTGGGCACCTTCCCGCCCGGGACCACCGTCCCCCCGGGTTTCACCGTCATCGGGACGATCCACGAGGGAGACCCCGGAACCGTCTCCCTCGACGGGCGCCCGCGGACCCCCGGGGGCTGGGACTCCGCGCGGGGTGCGAACTAGGCTGGCCGCATGGCTGTCTACGCACTCGGAGACCTCGAACCCGACATCGCCCCCGACGCCTGGGTGCACCCCGACGCGGTGGTGATCGGTCGCGTCCGCCTGGGACCGGGCGTGTCCGTGTGGCCGACCGCCGTCCTCCGCGGCGACTACGGGCGCATCGAGGTCGGCGCCATGACCAACATCCAGGACGGCACGATCGTCCACTGCACGGAGTCGGAACCGACGGTGTTCGGGGAGCACTGCATCGTGGGGCACAACGCGCACATCGAGGGGGCGACCATCGGGGACGGAGCCCTGGTCTCCTCCGGTTCGATCGTGCTCAACGGCGCCGTGATCGGTGCCGGGGCGGTCGTCGCCGCCGGGTGTCTGATCCCGCCACGGTTCGAACTGCCCCCCGCGCGGATGGCGATGGGAGCCCCCGCGCGGATCCGCGAGGGGTACGAGGTGGACCCGGCGATGCTCGAGGGGAACACGCAGAAGTACCACGAGAACGCGATGCGGTACCGCTCCGAGCTCCGACGGATCGACTGACCGGGTGGCGGGCGACCGATCGGCTCGACCTCCGCTGGGGGAGGTCGTCGACCCGGGGTGGGCGAGCGTGTTGGCGCCGGTGGAGGACCGCATCCACCGGATGGGCGACTTCCTCCGCGCGGAGGACTCCGCGGGCCGCGGATACCTGCCGGAGGGTGACCGGATCCTGCGCGCCTTCACCCAGCCGTTCGACGACGTCCGCGTGCTGATCGTGGGTCAGGATCCGTATCCGACGCCCGGGCACGCCGTCGGCCTGAGCTTCGCCGTGGACGGCCACGTCCGCCCCCTGCCACGGAGCCTGGTCAACATCTACCGCGAGTACTCCGACGATCTGGGGCTGCCGGCCCCCCGGCACGGCGACCTGAGCTCCTGGGCCGGCAGCGGGATCCTCCTGCTCAACCGGGTCCTCACGGTGACGCCGGGGCAGCCGGCCTCTCACCGACGGAAGGGGTGGGAGGAGGTCACCGGGCGCGCGATCGAGGCGCTGGTGGAGCGCGGCCGTCCGCTGGTGGCGATTCTCTGGGGCCGCCAGGCACAGTCCCTGGCGCCGATGCTCGGCGACACCCCGGTCATCGCCTCCGCCCACCCCTCACCCCTGTCGGCCTCGCGAGGGTTCTTCGGTTCCCGGCCGTTCAGCCGCGCGAACGACGAACTGCACCGACTCGGCGTGGACCCCGTCGACTGGCGACTGCCGGAGATGCCGGAGCAGACGTAGAGGCGCGCTCAGGCCCCACCGAAGCGCGGGGTGCGCTC
>NZ_JAALEA010000258.1 GCF_014145145.1 Dietzia cercidiphylli | reverse complement strand
GCCAGCTGACCGGTCGACCGCGCCCGGGTGGCCGTCCTCCGACTCCGACCGTCCTCCGGCTCCGACCGTCCTCCGACTCCGACCGGGCCCGGCGCGGGTTAGGGTTACCCGCGTGAGCGACCGGCCAGCGACCCCTCCCCGGCACCGGCACCGGGTCGAGCGCCCCCGACACGGGTCCCGCCTCGTTCCGTCCGGCGGCGCCGGCCGGATCACGGTGGTCGGACTGATCCTGGGCGCGGTCGCGACGATGATCGGGGTGGCGCTGCTGTGGCCGACCTTCCAGGACCCCGAGCTGGACCCGTACTTCGCCCAGTCGTCCGGGTCCTCGGTGGTGACCGAGCGGGGCGAGGTCGTGTCCACCGAGGTGGCACCCTGCGGCTCCCCGGACAACGGTCGGGTGCTGCCCGGTCCACCGCTCGAGCCCCGGTTCCCCGGCCCGGAGTGTCCGCGCTCGATCGTGCGACTCGACACCGGCCCGGACGCCGGCCGACAGGTCCTGCTGGAGATACCACCCGGGCCCGGATCCCCGGACCTCGGTGAGGGCGACCAGATCCAGCTGGGCCGCTCCCCCCAGGGGGCCACCGACACCTATGCCTTCGAGGACTTCACCCGCACCGTGCCCATGGCGTTGTGGCTCCTCGTGGGCGCCGTGGTGATGGTCGCCGTCGGGCGGTGGAAGGGACTGCGGGCCCTGATCGGGATCGCGGTGGCCCTCGTCGTCGTCGTGGGGTTCGTCCTCCCCTCCATCCTCGACGGCAACCCGGCCATCCTGGTGGCCGTGGTCGGCGGCTCCGCCGTGCTCTACCTGGTGATCTACGTGGTCCACGGGATCAACCTCAAGACGCACGCCGCGCTGCTCGGCACCCTGTCGGCGATGCTGGCGGCGGCGTTGCTGAGCTGGGTGGTCATCGAGACCACCAGGATCACCGGGCTCAGCGGCGACTCCACGACCCAGGTCCAGGTGTTCGTGCAGCACGTCTCGCTGACGGGACTGCTGCTCGCCGGCTTCATCATCGGCGCCCTGGGCGTGCTCAACGACGTCACCGTGAGCCAGTCCGCGACCGTGTTCGAGATGCGCCACCTCGACCCGCACGCCGGACCCGTCCAGGTGTTCCGGTCGGCGATGGGGGTCGGACGCGACCACGTCGCCTCGATGGTCTACACCCTGGTGTTGGCGTACACCGGGTCGGCGCTGCCGCTGCTGCTGCTGTTCTCGCTGGGGACCCGCTCGCCGCTGTCGATCCTCACCTCCGACGTCGTGGCCGTGGAGCTGATGCGGTCGCTCGTCGGCGCGATCGCCCTCGCCCTGTGTGTCCCGCTCACCACCGCGGCAGCGGTGTGGCTCTCCCGCGACGTGACCCCGGAGGAACTGGACCGGGCGACCGTGGGCGCGCGGCACTGAGCGCCCGGACTACTGGCGGTACGAGGCCAGGAAGTTGCCGATCCGCTCGATCGCCACGGCCAGGTCGCGGCCGGCGGGCAGCGTGACCACCCGGAAGTGATCCGGGTCGGGCCAGTTGAACCCCGTGCCCTGGGTGACCAGGATGCGTTCGCGCTCGAGCAGGTCCAGCGCGAACAGGCGGTCGTCGTGGATCTCGTGGACCTCCGGGTCGAGCCTGGGGAACACGTAGAGGGCGCCCATCGGCTTGACGCAGCTCACCCCGGGGATCGAGTTGAGCTTCTCCCACGCGATGCCGCGCTGCTCGTGGAGCCTGCCCCCGGGCTCGATCAGCTCGTTGATCGACTGGTACCCGCCGAGTGCCACCTGGATGGCGTGCTGCGCGGGCACGTTGGGGCACAACCTCGTCGAGGCCAACAGCTCCAGGCCCTCGAGGAACCCGGCCGCGTGCGCCTTGGGGCCGGTGATCGCCATCCAGCCCGCCCGGTAGCCCGCCACGCGGTACGTCTTGGACAGGCCGTTGAAGGTCAGGACCAGCAGATCGTGCGCGAGCGAGGCGATGGAGGTGTGCTGCGCCTCGTCGTAGACGATCCGGTCGTAGATCTCGTCCGCCAGGATGAGCAGACTGTGCTCGCGGGCCAGGTCCACGATCCCCTGCAGGACCTCCCGGGAGTAGACCGCCCCGGTGGGGTTGTTGGGGTTGATCACGACGATGGCCTTGGTCTTGGGCGTGATCTTCGAGGCGATGTCCTCGAGCGACGGGTTCCAGTCGTCCTGCTCGTCTGCGAGGTAGTGGACGGGCCTGCCCCCGGCGAGTGAGGTCATGGCGGTCCACAGCGGGTAGTCCGGGGCGGGGATGAGGACCTCGTCGCCGTCGTCCAGCAGCGCCTGCATCGTCATGGTGATCAGCTCGGACACGCCGTTGCCGAGGTAGATGTCCTCCACGTCCAGCTGCGGGAAGTCGGGGACCAGCTCGTACCGCGTGAAGATCGCTCGACGGGCCGACAGGATGCCCTTGGACTCCGAGTAGCCCTGCGCGTGGGGCAGTGCAGCGATCATGTCGCGCATGATCACGTCCGGCGCCTCGAACCCGAAGGGGGCGGGGTTGCCGATGTTCAGCTTGAGGATCCGGTGACCCTCCGCCTCGAGCTGGTTCGCCCGCGCCAGCACCGGGCCGCGGATCTCGTAGAGGACGTCCTTGAGCTTGGACGACTGGTCGAGCGTGCGCGGCTGGTGGAGCGTGCGTCCCGTGTTCTCCGGCGTCATGACTGCTGATTGTGCCACCTCGGTCGGACGTGGTTCCGGCCGCGCCGAACCGCGGTGTCAGATCCCGTGGCCTCAGATCCCGTACCGCAGGTCGATGATGGCCGGGATCTCCGAGAGGGGCAGGAGATCGTCGGGATGCTCCACCGAGAGGAAGTCCACGCAGCCTCGCTCGTGGGAGGCCAGGGCGTACGGCTGGGAGTCGATCGACAGGCCGGTGAGCTGACGGAGCCTGCGGACCTCGCCCCTGACGGTCGCCGTGGCGTCCCTGTCCCCGTAGAGCGCCTCGGACAGGGAGCGCGCGGTCCACGCCTCCCGGGACGCCAGGAGCGCGAGCAGTTCCGCCCTTCGCGGGGTGAGGTCGACCGTCGACCCGTCGGCCCGGATCACCGACGGCCTCCACCCGAGCAGACGGATCTCCGTCACCGGGTTGTCGCCCCGATCCGTGCTCTCGTCGGGGCCGGGTCCGGGGCGCGAGCCCGCGTCCGGCGGGCGGGGGTCGTCCGGGGACGGCCCACCCACTCCGTTCGCGAGCAGCGTCTCGGCCAACCGGGTACCGCAACGGACCAGCGCGGCCGTCTCGGAGCTCGAGAAGCGGACCGGATGGGAGACGTCGAGGACCCCGAGGATCCTGCCGCGGGCGTCCCGGACGGGACTGGCCGTGCAGGTCCAGCCGTGATGGGCCCGGACGTAGTGCTCGCCCGCGGTGGCGTGGGTCAACGTCCCGGTCTCCAACGCGAGGGAGATGCCGTTCGTGCCGATCCCCCGTTCGGACCAGTCCGCGCCCTCGGCGAACGCGATCGAGTCGGCGCGGCGGAGTACGTGCGGACTTCCCGACCGCCAGAGCAGACACCCCCGCGAATCGGTGAGGACCACCAGGTGGCGGCCCGCGGCGGACGTGTCGGACACCGAGGCCACCACGTCCGCGGCGATGTGACGCAGGGGTGTGCGCTGGCGCGCGTCCGCGACCTGTTCACGGGTGAGCACCCGGGCCGGCAGCTCCTGATCCGGCGAGATCCCGGCCGCGCCACTGCGCCTCCACGCCCGTAGAACCCGCGAATCGAGGTCGGAGGTCGCGCCCCCGGAGAGCGCGATTCCGTGGGCCCTGATGGAGCGCTCGGCGAAGGCCCGGGGGTCGGAGAACCGCAGGGCCGGGTGCAACGACATTGCCACCCCCTGGGGAAGAAAGTGTGATCTACGTCATTGCCGAAGCTACACGAGACGAAGGAGCGGACATGACCCAGACGACAGATGCACCGGCCGACCGGGGTGGGGCGGGCGGCGCCGGTTCAGGCGCCGACGCCACGGTCGAGAGGTGGCTCGGGGAGTTCGACGAGGCCCTCCGGGCGGGGGACGCGGAGCGGGCGGCGCAGTTGTTCGACCCCGAGGGCTACTGGCGCGACTTCGTCGCCTTCACATGGAACCTCAAGACGCTCGAGGGGCGGGAGGAGATCCGCGAGATGCTCGAATCCCAGCTGGCCGCGGTCTCGCCCTCCGCCTGGAGGCTCGACGACCCCGCGAGCGCGTCGGGTGACGTGACCGAGGCGTGGGTGACCTTCGAGACCGCGGTCGGCCGCGGATGGGCCCACCTCCGGTTGCGCGACGGCAAGGCCTGGACCCTCCTGACCACGATGCAGGAACTCAAGGGCCACGAGGAGAAGAGGCGCCGGACCCGGGACCAGGGCGTCGAGCACGTCATCCGCCGGGGGCGCACGACGTGGCTCGAGAAGAAGCAGGAGCGCCAGGAGACCCTCGGGTACACCGAGCAGCCGTACACGGTGATCATCGGCGGAGGCCAGGGCGGGATCGGGCTCGCCGCCCGGCTCAAGCGGTTGGGCGTGCCGACCATCGTGATCGAGAAGAACGAGCGGGCCGGCGACTCGTGGCGCAAGCGCTACAAGTCACTCCACCTCCACGACCCGGTCTGGTACGACCATCTCCCGTACATCCCCTTCCCCGATGACTGGCCGGTCTTCCCGTCCAAGGACAAGGTGGGGGACTGGCTCGAGCACTACACCGCGATCATGGAGCTCGACTACTGGTCCGGTACGCAGTGTCTGACCGCCGACTTCGACGAGGAGTCCGGGACGTGGCGGGTCGAGGTGGACCGGAGAGGCGAGAAGGTGGAGCTCCGCCCGACCCAGCTGGTGTTCGCCCTCGGGGTCTCGGGCTACCCGAACATCCCGCACGTCGAGGGCGCGGACTCGTTCACCGGCGAGCAGTGGCACTCCTCGGAGTTCACCGGTGAGGGGGACGTGGAGGGCAAGCGGGCCGTGGTGATCGGCTCGAACAACTCGGCCCATGACATCTGCGCCGCGCTCTGGGACCACGGAGCGGACGTCACCATGGTCCAGCGGTCCTCCACCCACATCGCGCGGAGCGAGTCGCTCATGTCGCTGGCGCTCGGACCCCTGTACTCCGAGGACGCACTGGAGGCGGGGGTGACGACCGAGAAGGCCGACATGCTCTTCGCCTCCTGGCCCTACCGCCTGCTCCCCGAGGTGCAGATCCCCGTCTACGAGCAGATGGCGGAGAAGGACTCGGAGTTCTACGGCCGACTCCGCGAGGCCGGATTCGAGCTGGACTTCGGGGAGGACGGGTCCGGCCTCTTCCTCAAGTACCTCCGGCGCGGCTCGGGGTACTACATCGACGTCGGTGCCAGCCAACTGGTGATCGACGGCGAGGTCGCGCTGGCACGCGGGCAGGTGACGCGGATCCGGGCCGACGGGGTGGAGCTGGACGACGGGACGATCCTGCCCGCCGACCTCATCGTCTACGCCACCGGGTACGGCTCGATGAACCAGTGGTTGACCGATCTCGTGTCGCAGGACGTCGCCGACCGGGTGGGCAAGGTCTGGGGATACGGTTCCGACACCACGCGGGACCCCGGGCCCTGGGAGGGGGAACTCCGCAACATGTGGAAGCCGACGAACGTCGAGCAGCTCTGGATCCACGGAGGCAACCTGCACCAGTCCCGCCACTACTCCAAGTACCTGGCCCTGCAGCTCAAGGCGAGGATGGAGGGCGTGCCCACCCCCGTGTACCAGGTCCAGCAGGCGCACCACCCCTGCTGACGGCGGGACCCGTCAATGCACCTGCGGCCCGTGATCGGGGTGTCCGATCACGGGCCGCAGAGGTGCCTGGGGGGTGCTCAGCCCAGGGACAGGCCGTAGCCGCCGGGCTTGGTCGAGCGGGGGATCGAGTTCCCCTTCCCGGGTGCGGCCGGGGCAGCTGCCTCGGTGGTCGCGGCGGCGGACTCCGATTCCTCGGCCGAGGTGTCCGACGGCGACGCGGAGTCGGACTGTGACGCGGAGTCGGGCTGTGACGCGGTGTCCGCGTCCACGGCGGGCTCTGACCCGGACCCCGAGGCGGGCTGAGCCGGAGCCTCTTCCGCCGGCGCGCCCGGTGCCTTGGGTGCGCCGGGCGC
>NZ_JAALEA010000257.1 GCF_014145145.1 Dietzia cercidiphylli | reverse complement strand
CCGCTGACCCTGGCCGCTGACACTGGCCGCTGACACATACCTGGGGCTGGCAATGACGTTCCGCCACAGCCGGCTGGACGGGCTCTCGAGTCGGCACCGGCAACCAGGTCTTATGACAAGCCGCACCGTCGAGGCTGCGCAGCGAGCGAACTTTCGCCCTCTCCCCCGTCGCGGCATCTGTTCGTCAACCTGCGTCGTAGTCGATTGGGATACTGGATCGGTGCCCTCGCGCGATGAAGTCTTGATGAGTACTTGGCGAATCCATGTCCACTGAACGCGTCCCCTGGTCTCGCCTCGACAGCGGCGAGTTCGAACACACCGTCGCGATGCTGGTGTGCGCCGACCACCCGCTGGGTCAGAAGTTCACACCTGGCCCGGACGGCGGCATCGATGTCTTTGTTCCCGACGGCGACAGCCAGCGCAAGGTGTTTCAAGTCAAGAACTTCCCCCTGAAGTTTGCCAACGCAGAGTTCCGACAAGTGAGGAAGTCGCTCAGGGCGGTCGCCGAAACGTCAAGGCAAGAGGGATGGGCGATCACCGAGTGGCACCTTGTGATCCCCCGCGATTCAAGCCCCGGATACCGCGCTCGAATCGAAGAGGAGGTCAAATCTCTGGGCATCCCGACGTGGTCATGGATGGGCCTGACACGGCTCGACATTTTCGCGGCACGCCACCCAGAGCTCATCGATTATTACCTCAAGGGGGGCAAGGACCGTCTCGCTGATCAACTCGCCGATCTCACCGCCATCATTCGCGGTGACACGACCCTTGGTAGCGGGACTCGTTTGCAACCTGCCGACGTCGGCGACCGAATCAGGATCTTGCAACGTGCAGCAAACAATGACCCTCACTACCGGTACCACTTCGGAACATCCGATTGCCCCCCGCACCAAGTAGATGAGCCCTGGCTGGTTGCTGTCGCAGCCGAGCAACACGGCCCCATGTGGCTCCACATCAAGGTGTATGCAAAGTTCGCTGCCGCCCTCAGCGAGCGTCCGATAACCACTACCGTGCAGGTCGACGTAACCGGCGACCCGGCACTCGCCGAGAGCTTCGAGCAGTTTCTCGATTTCGGAACCGATCTCACGATCCCCTCGTCTGCTGCGTCCGCAGAACTCAACCTCCCCGGCGGGCTCGGCGGCACTATTGACAGTGCTGAGATCCACTTCACCGCCATCACGGCCGAAGCGGGCGGTCCGGAACCCGCATCTAGCATCACCGTTGGAGTCCGAGACGCTACAGGTGATGTCGTCGCCGAACTGCGGTTGGAGCGGAAGAGCTTCACGTCAGGGGTGCGCGGCGGCCAGCGAACCGTATGGGCTGACCGGACCGACAAGGTGGAGCTTGCACTTAGGACCCGCTTCGAGCCTATCGAAGTCGAAGCAGACTTCCGTATGAACTGGGACGCCTATAGCCAATTGCCAGGCGACCTCATCGATGCCGTTTCATTCATGGATGCGGTCGATCGCGGAGTGTCAATCGGACTGAGTCCCAGCCACGGACCGCGCCGTTATAGCTGGACTGTTCCTTACCCTCACGACCGAAATTCGAATCTCCATCTAACGGCGCGGCTCGTACGAGCGTTGAACGTAATCCAGCAGCACTCCACGGATCTGCTTCGCATCCCGAGCGCCCTCTCCGCGGGAGAACTCCGACATGTCTTCGAAGCAGCAACCCTCCTGCAAGGCCAAGCGGCTAGCACCACCTGGTCACCGTTTGAATTCACCATCGATGCCACCGATCGCCCCACGCTCACTGCGGGGTCACGTATCAATGTCGCGGTTACGCAGAGACTCAACATCGAGTTGGACGGAGAAGAACACCACCTTGGCCAAGTCGCAGCGTTCCTTGATGCCGTCGTCGACTCCGTCGACGGCGACACTGTCGCGCTCAGCCCGGGAGACCCGGACGCCCGTGCCACTCGCGTTCTCGCGGAGGGCGAAGAGTACAGAGTCTGGGTGGCGGCGACCGACGCAGAGAGCAAACGTCCCGCGCCCGACGGCAACAGGGATGGGCCAACCTGAACACCCAAAGCCGAACGGCCGCGAAGGGCACTGGGGAGTGTGGCAACTCCCCCATGTCACCATGGGCCGTCAGCCTGGTGTCGCATTTGACGATCCTTCATCGTGACACTGGCTCGGACCGTCGGAATGGTTCCTCGACCTGTGGTCCAGGGTCTTACTGAAGTGTCGTACAAGCCTGCCGCACAGAGCAGGACCAAATGCACCGTACCTACTGCGAGTGGGGAGTAGGTGCAGGAGGATTCAGACATGGAGCGTTCACGCGCCGCACTTCCCGACGACCAGTATCTCGCGAGGGTGGGCGAAGTAGCGTATTCGGTCTCCTACCTCGAGTGGACCATCCTCGGCGATCTGCCCCGTCTTGCTGATCGACTACCAGCCACCCTCGCACTGAAGCACCTCGAACCAAAGACGACTTCGGGCATAGCCAGTGCCGTGAAGAGCGCAGCGAGTGAAGTGGAAGACCCTCAGATCAGGAACTACCTGGTCGCGGTATACAAAGCATTGTTCGCGGTAGCGGCGGTCCGGAACGACGTTCTACATGCACGGCCCGCCACTCACCCCCAACAGGGACAGCGGCTCAACCGCGCGGAGACGAAGAACAACACCGCAACCGGCAAGCGCTTCTGGATCGATGACGGATGGTTCGACGAGGCAATCGGGACGCTGAACGAGAATCTATCCGCCGTTACTCGTGTGAGGCCGCCGCTTCCTAACTGCCGCTAACGTCCGGGCACTTCACCCATCACCTGAGGGAGCGTTGGATCGGCGCCCCCAGTCTCGTTTGCTGCGATTCGATTGCGCGAAACTACCGTCATACGTGCCTCTCAGTTCCTTGGTTGTGGGACGGTGTGATCCGACCCCGGAATCGGTCGACTCCAAAGGAGATCGCATCGACATGTGGCGGTCTTGTGCGATCGCTATATGGTGGTAGCTCTTCACGCCGCTGATGGGGATGGTCTGGGTTACGGGGCGGCTCGGTAGGTCAGATCAATATCCGGGCCGATAGGGAGAGCCTCGATGGGCTCGTGGGCGAGAAGGGCGTCGATGAACTCCTCGGATCCTCCGACGAGAGTGGAGTTGTAGTCCACCTCCGTTGACAGGTACCAACTCTTGTTCTCCGGCCAGAGCAATGCGGGAAAGTCGAAGAGGAAGCCTGACTCCGAGCGAAATGCGTCAAGGAGCGCCGCAAGCGATACCCGAAATAGCACGTAGTCACGCACGCCCAAACGGGCCGTGGGGAAGCTCGTGCCCGGCTCGTGCTGTGGCTGTATGCCATCCCAGTACCCCGCGAAGATGGGGGCCTCCGCGGGAAGGCGTTCGACTATGAACTCGAGGTAGGCAGGTCCGGAGATTTTATCCAGCCCGCCCACGTCCGGGCTGATACTGCGTAGTCGCAGATCGCGTCGAGAGATCTCATACCAGCGCGTATCCGGACGGATCGCAAGGCCGACGGACTGAGCGTAATCAGACCACGGCAAGAACGAGTCGGACAGTCCGCCATCAGACGGGCCGTGAACGCGGTGCAAGATGCGGCAGTACTTTTCGAATCCAGCCGGCACCTGGAAATCGACACGGTGAAGGTCACCCGACTGGCGTCGACTCGCCCAGTCCGCGACCGAGGTGTCCGAGACCAGATCGAACCCTCGTTCACGAAGCTCTCCATACATCCCCACCGCGCCGCTCCCCTCACCAGCTCAATGTCCCCGAGAACATACAGCCGAACGAGACACCAGTTGTCCCCCAGGGGCGAGTGCACCGTGGGGGCAGCAGTCCCTTCTGCCGGTCGGGCCAAACTTACGCGGGCAGAGAAACCTGGTTCCGAGAGCAACTTGCGCGCATACGGTGGTGCCATGAACCTGAATCGGCTGGACGTCCATCTTGAGTCTTACGACACGTCGTCGGTGTCCGGCCTCAAGGGCGTTGCGCTAATCATCGACGGGCTGCCTCTGGCGGAACACGTTCGAGAGATTGAGGCTGCGGAGATCCGGGCAAAGAAAACGGATGGTTCAGCCGGTTCGTACCTACCGATGGCGGTAGCAAATGTGAAGGGCCCTAAGCACTTTCTCGGCGCCCCCGAAGCATCGTTCTTCGGTGACGGGGACACGGTCCTCTTGGGGTGCACCTGCGGGGAGTGGGATTGCGGGCCATTGACCGCGCGTATCGAAGTGCGCAACGACGTCGTCGAGTGGCACGACTTCCGTCGCGGGTTCCGAGATTGGAACTACGAACCACTCGGCCGGTTCATCTTCGACCGTTCGGCATACCAGAAGCAGTTCGAGACGATCGACTGGTCCGATACCGGGATCCCTCCCGGTGGTTGGTGAAACCCTCAGAGCCGCTGCCGGCCCGATGCGCACTGCAAACTGACGCCGTCCCCCTCAGTGCGGACATCAAGCCGACTAGCTCGTCTGACGTTGTAGTGCGCGATACAACGTCGAGCGTCCCACCCCCAGATCACGTGCGATCGCCGATGGTCCCTCCCCTGCCTCAATGCGGGCGCGGGCCTTGTCGATCTGCTCGGCGGTCAGGACACGCTTGCGTCCCTTGTACTTGCCCTTCGCTTTGGCGATGGCGATGCCCTCAGCCTGGCGTTCGCGGATGATGGCCCGCTCAAACTCGGCGAACGCCCCGAGCAGCGAGAGCATCAGATCCGCTCGAGGATCCTGGGCGCCGGCGGCGTAGGTGGCCCGTTCGTGCACGAACTCCACGCTCGCGCCCTTCGCGGTTATCTCGCCAACGATCTGCTTGAGATCAACCAACGAACGAGCGAGACGGTCCATCGACGCAACAACCAGCTCGTCACCATCTCGCAGGTACCTGATGCACTCTTCGAGCTTCACGCGATCGGCGCGCGAGCGAGCCGACTGTTTCTCGATATAGACCCGGTCGCACT
>NZ_JAALEA010000256.1 GCF_014145145.1 Dietzia cercidiphylli | reverse complement strand
CAGCGCCACCATCACCTGCCAGATCTCCGCGCTGAAGAACAGGAAGAGCACGGCCAACATGAGGACCGGCAGGACCCGGGCCACCATGTGGCCCATGGTGCCGAGCTCGCGCCGGACCCGCCGCGCGGCCCAGCGCACCAGCGAACCCACACCGATGTAGGTACCCACCAGCACCCCCGCCAGGAGGAGCGAGGTGGTGGCCGGGCCGGGGCCGTCGTGGGCCTCGAAGGTGAGAGGTGCCGCCACGACGAGGGCGACCGCCGAGACGAGACCGACGACCGAGCCGGACACCCGGTCCAGGCGTCGCACCACGCGGGCCACCAGCCACCCGATCAACGGCGCGGCGGCGAACAAGCCGAGCGCCAGCAGGAGCAGCAGGATGATCGGATCTGTGATCCCGATGTCGTCCAGCTCCGGTGAATCCTCACCGACCCGCTCGAGCAGGGCCACCGCGTAATCGTTCGAGCGGTCCAACGCGGAGAGACCCGACGTGGCCACCGCGAGACCGGCGCTGACTCCGGCGGAGCGGATGAGTATCTCGCGAGACCGCGTGGACGGGACGATCATCAGCGGCAGTCCCAGCGACCGCAGGTACTCCTCGTGGACACCCCGGCTGCTGGCCGGGGTCGGATCGGGCGTGGGCACGGGGACATTCTGGCAGTCATCGCGGTCCGCACGGCCGGTACCGCCTACTATCGTCTAGCCATGTCCACCAGTGAGCGAGCGGTGCAGACGCCCGGCGCGGAGCGGTCCGCGCCGACCGCGCCCCCGGTCTACGCCCGCCTGCCGTCCAAGGTGCGGGACGACGACGTGCGGCCGGCGCTGCCCGGCCAGGTCGTCGACACCGTGTTCTTCACCCTGGCCACCCTCGCGGCCGGATGGCTCGGCTGGCGGCTGTTGGACGACGTGTGGCGCCACACCTGGTGGCATCTGTTCCTCCTGATCCCGTTCTGGGCACTGGTCGCCTATCTGGTCCTGCCCCGGCTGCAGACGCTGATCACCTCGGTGTACGTGCCGGGATACTTCATCGCGCGGACCCGGACATCGGACGGGTTGCTGGGGGACCCGGTCAACCTGGCCGTCGACGGCACCGCCCGTCAGATCCACGAGACCATGACGGCCTGCGGGTGGGTGCTGGCCGACGACATCACGGTCCGGTCCTCCTGGGGCATCATCATGTCCTCGGTGCTCCGGCGGTCCTACCCCTCCGCGCCGGTGAGCCCCCTGCGGCTCTTCGGACGCAGGCAGTGTCTGGCCTACCAGCAGGAGGTCGAGGGCAACGCCGCGCAACGGCACCACGTCCGGTTCTGGCGGTGCCCAGACGGGTGGCTGCTGCCCGGCGGCCACCGCGTGCAGTGGCTCGGGGCCGGCACCTACGACCGGGCCGTGGGGTTGTCGCTGTTCACCCTCCAGGTGACGCACAAGATCGACGCGGATATCGACGTGGAGCGCGACTACATCGTGGACTCGATCCGCTACCACGTCCCCGCCGCGGGTGTTCGGGTGCTCGAGAACTTCTCCGCCGGCTACCACTCCCGCAACGGCGGGGGTGACGCGATCCGCACCGACGGTGACCTACCGGTGGTGGACCTGAGGTCCGTGCCGGTCCCCGAGGCGTCGGCGGCCGGGCTCCCGGCCGGGGTGGTGCGGGCCGCCCGCGGGTACGACGACCCCCAGGCGGAGGGCGGGCT
>NZ_JAALEA010000255.1 GCF_014145145.1 Dietzia cercidiphylli | reverse complement strand
AGTCAGGGTGTTGCGCTAGCTCCTGGAGACCACCCGAGAGGGTGTGTGCGGAACGCTCTTCTCGATGGGTCGGGCCCGCGGGGGCCCGAGATCGGGTCCGGCTGGCGGCGGGGTCGGGTCGGACTAGAGGCGCACGGGGTAGTCCCGCTGCTCGATGTCCGGGGTGATGCGCCCCTCCACGAAGATGCCGTGCCAGATCATGAAGCACAGCATCGTCCAGATCCGGCGGCTGTGGTCGGACTCGCCACGGCGGTGCTCGTCGAGCATGCGCATCACGGCGGCCTTGTCCACGAACTCGTCGGTGCCCGAGGCCAGGACCTGCGCCCGCGCCCAGTCGTGCAGCTCCGGTCCGGCCAGCCAGTGGCGGGTCGGAACCGGGAAGCCGAGCTTCTTCCGGTGCAGCACGTGCGCCGGCACGATCCGCTCGAGCGCCTTGCGGAGCGCGTACTTGGTGGTCCCGTGAGCGACCTTCTCCGTGTACGGCAGGCGGGAGGCGACCTCGTAGACCTCGCGGTCGAGGAACGGCACGCGCAGCTCGAGTGAGTTGGCCATGGTGACCCGGTCCGCCTTGACCAGGATGTCCCCGCGGAGCCACGTGAACAGGTCCAGGTGCTGCATCCGGGCGACAGGGTCCCACCCGCGGGAGCGCTCGTAGATCGGAGCCGTCACGTCCTGGTGGCTCCACTCGGGACGGTAGTCGGTGAGGACCGAGCGGACCTGGTCCTCGGAGAACGAGCGCGCGTTGCCGTAGTAGCGGTCCTCGAGACTCATGGATCCGCGATGCAGCAGGCTCTTCCCACGCGTGCCCTCGGGGATCCGCGTGCTCACCCTTCCCAGTGCGCGGCGCAGGCCACCGGGGATCTTCTCGAACGGTGCGAGCGAGAGCGGCTCCTTGTAGATGGTGTATCCGCCGAAGAGCTCATCCGCGCCCTCGCCGGACAGGACCACCTTGACGTGCTTGCGGGCCTCGCGGGCGACGAAGTACAGCGGGACCAGGGCCGGATCGGCGACCGGCTCGTCGAGGTACCAGATGATCTCGGGGATCGCGGCGGCGAACTCCTCGGGCGAGACCACCTTGACGATGTGTTCCACACCGATCGCCGCGGCGGACTCGGCGGCCACGTCCACCTCCGAGTAACCCTCCCGCTCGAACCCCGTGGTGAAGGTGAGGAGGTTCTCGTTGTGACGCCGGGCGAGCGCGGCGATGGCGGTGGAGTCGATGCCGCCGGACAGGAACGAACCCACGGTGACGTCGGCGCGCATGTGCTTGGCCACGGAGTCCTCGAGGGCCACGGCGATCTCCTCGTAGCGGCGCTCGGAATCGCCGTCGGCGACAGGGACCACGGGGAAGGTCGGCTCGAAGTAGCGCTCGATCACCGGAGCGGCGCCGGGGGAGAGGGTCGCGTGGCAACCGGATTCCAGGCGGCGGACACCGCGGGTCAGCGTCTCGTCCTCGGGGACGTACTGGAGGGTGACGTAGTGCTGTAGGGCGCGGGTGTCGAGAGAGGTGTCGACGGCGAGGAGGTCGATCAGTTCGGTGATCGACTTCTTCTCGCTCGCGAACGCGGTGCCCCCGGGACCGGTCGCCATGTAGAGGGGCTTGATCCCGAAGGGGTCGCGGGCCACGAAGAGGGTGCGTTCGACGGTGTCCCAGATCGCGAAGGCGAACATCCCGCGGAGCCGGCGGACGGCGGCGGGGCCCCAGTGGTGGAACGCCACCACGATCGGCTCCCCGTCGCCCTCGGTCCGGAACTCGGCACCGAACTCCTCACGCAGCTGCGCACGGAGTTCGACGTAGTTGTAGATCTCCCCGTTGAACGTCAGGGCGTAGCGGTCGGGGGCCTCGGGCGGACCCCAGCGCAGCGGCTGATGCGAATGCGCGATGTCGATGATCGACAGACGGTTGAAGCCGAACGCCAGGTCGTCGTCGACCCAGGTCCCCACCTCGTCCGGACCGCGGTGACGCTGGCACCCCATCGCGCCCAGAACCCTCGATTCCTGGGCGCGGGCGGAGCCGTCGGGGGTGAGCAGACCAAGCAGGCCACACATTCGTCGGGTACCTCGTCGATCGTCGTCGGGGGTGGGGGAGAACCCGCGTCTGCGGGCCACGATGGGTTCGAATACTACTGGTCCCGGGGCTCCCGCCCGCCGCGCCGGACGGCGGAGGGGTGGGTTCGGTGAAATGCCGGGACCCGCGGCTTCCAAACTGAGAGCCGTGGTCTACGATTCCTAAGTGTCCCGGCCACGTGGTCGGTGCCGCTGATCAGGAAGGCGTGATGGTGGAACAGCGTGACGGGCGTCGTCGGACGCGCAGGGCTGCACTCGCGGTGTCGCTCGGCACATTGGGCTTGATTTTGTCCGGTTGCAGCCTCCACACCGACAACAAATGGTGGAACCAGACCATGAACTTCGGGTTCCCCAACGGGATCACGCCCGAGGGCATCGCCATCAGGGAGTTCTGGACTATCACCGTCATCACCTCGCTTGTCGTCGGGTTCTTCGTGTGGGGCCTCATCTTCTGGACCATGGCCTTCCACCGCAAGAGGAAGAACGACGACGGCGAGTTCCCGCGTCAGACCGCGTACAACGTGCCGCTCGAGCTGGTCTACACGGCGGTGCCGTTCGTGATCATCTCGGTGCTCTTCTACTTCACCGTCATCACGCAGAACAAGGTCCTCGACCTCCGGCCGGAGGAAGAGGTCGGCGTCAAGGTCGACGTCACCGCGTTCCAGTGGAACTGGAAGTTCGGGTACAACAAGGTCGACGTCGCGGGTGTGTCCATCGAGGACGGCACCAACGAGGAGGCCCAGCGTGCGGCCGAGGAGGCCGGCGTCCTCTCGGAGGAGCAGCGCATGGCCCTCGGTCACCACGGGGAGCCCGCCGCCGGCGGTCCGATCCACGGTCGCCTCGCCGAGGACAAGTCGTACCTCCACTTCAACGACATCGAGACCGTCGGCACCTCCGAAGAGGTCCCGGTGCTCGTACTGCCGACCGGAACCCGCGTCGAGTTCCGCCTCGCGGCGGCCGACGTGATCCACTCCTTCTGGATCCCCGAGTTCATCTACAAGCTCGACGTCATGCCGCACCCCGGCCAGAACCAGCAGCTGAGCATGTTCCAGATCGCGGAGATCGAGCGTGAGGGCGCCTTCGTCGGACGGTGTGCCGAAATGTGCGGCGCGTACCACGCGATGATGAATTTCGAGCTCAGGGCGGTGTCGCCGGAGGCCTTCGCGGAGTACATCCAGTTCCGCCAGGACAACCCGACCGCGTCCAACGCGGAGGCGCTCGCGTCGATCGGCGAGGAGCCCTACTCCACGTCCACGGCACCGTTCAAGACCGGCCGCAGCGATACCCGCGACCAGAACAACATCATCGAGAACGCATCCGCTAACTGACGTCTCTCCCGGTATCACGCGAAGGGCTCCTGCACGATGAACGCAACAGTAAGAATCTTCGACGGACTGGTGGTCTTCCTCGCCATCCTGGCCATCGCGTACACCTACCTCACGGGCACCTCGCGCACGGGTATCGAGTGGGTGGGCTCCACGGCTCTCGTGCTCTCCGCCGGGCTGTGCCTGCTGATCGGTGGGTACCTCCGCTTCGTGGCGCGGCGCATCAGCACGCTTCCCGAGGACTACGAGGAGGCGGAGATCTCCGACGGCGCCGGCGAGCTCGGGTTCTTCAGCCCGCACAGCTTCTGGCCGTTCTTCATCGCCTTCTCGATCCTCATCATCGGTTTCGGCGCGGCGTTCTGGAACTGGTGGGTGCTGCTCGGTGGCGCGACCGCGCTGATCATCACCGCCTGTGCCCTGGTCTTCGAGTACCACTGGGGCCGCGAGAAGCACTGACCGACGGTCAGACCCCACGAGGCCCCCACCGCGAGACGCGGTGGGGGCTTCGTTTGTTCACGGATCACCGCCCGAAGCCGGGACTCATGTCGGCAACCCGCGGTCGTGGCGTCTCCGACGTCGGGGGCATCACCCGGGAACGAGCTCGGGCCGGGACCCGCGCGGCGCGCAGGTCCCGGCCCGGATCAGGCCCGGTGGGGGACTACAGTCCCATGTCCTTGGCGATGATGGTCTTCATGACCTCGTTGGTCCCGCCGTAGATCCGGTTGACCCGGTTGTCGGTGTACAGGCGGGCGATCGGGTACTCGTTGATGAACCCGTATCCGCCGTGCAGCTGCAGGCAACGGTCGATGACCTCGGCCGCGATCTCGGTGCAGAACAGCTTGGCCGATGCGGCCTCGGCCGCGGTTAGCTCTCCCTCGTCGAGTGCCTCGAGCGCGCGGTCGGCGACGGCCTGCGCCGCGTCGACCTTGGCCTGGCAGGCGGCGAGTTCGAACTTGGTGTTCTGGAACGAGGCGACCTCCTTGCCGAAGACCGTGCGCTGCTGGGTGTACTCCTTGGCGAAGCGCACCGCGGCCGCGGCCTGGGCGTAGGCGCCGTACGCGATTCCCCAGCGCTCGGACGGCAGGTTCTGGCCGAGGTAGTAGAAACCACGGTTCTCCTCGCCGAGCAGGTCCTCGACAGGGACCTTGACGTCGCTGAAGGCCAGCTCCGCGGTATCGGAGGTGCGCAGACCGACCTTGTCGAGCTTGCGTCCCACGGAGTAACCCGCGAGCTTGGTGTCGACGGCCAGGAGGGAGATGCCGAAGCGACGGTCGTCCTCGCGCGGGGGAGCGGTCCGGGCGCAGACGATCACGCGGTCGGCGTGGACACCGCCGGTGATGAAGGTCTTGGCACCGTTGAGGACGTAGTGGGTGCCGTCCTCGGAGAGCTTGGCGGTGCTCTTCATGCCGGCGAGGTCCGAGCCGGTGCCCGGCTCGGTCATGGCCAGCGCCCACATCTCCTCGCCGGAGACGAACTTGGGCAGATAACGCTGCTTCTGCTCCTCGGTCGCCAGGGCCTTGATGTAGGGCAGGCCCAGCAGGACGTGAACGCCCGATCCACCGAAGTTCACGCCCGCCCGGGCGGTCTCCTCGGACAGGATGGCCTCGAACTTGTGCGAGTTGATCCCGGCGCCGCCGTACTCCTCGTCGACGTTGATGCCGAAGACCCCGAGATCGGCGAGCTTGTAGTAGAACTCGCGCGGCACGATGCCCGCGTCGAACCACTCCTGGAAATGGGGGGACACCTCGGACTCGATGAAGGCGCGGATGGTCTGGCGGAAGGCCTCGTGGTCTTCGTTGAACACTGTGCGACGCAAGGGTGTATGCCTTTCCATTGGACGACCCGCCGTGAGAGGGGGACGGGGCGATCTGGTGAATGTCTCCTACCAGAAGTGATCGTACAAGGTCGCGAACCGCGACATGGCGGGGGTTACCGGCTGGTAGCTTCAGTCCCGTGCCACGCTGCCGTCCGTCGGTGGCCGGAAGTCGAGCGCGTCCGCCGCCACGATGCGGATCGGGCCTCGGATGTCGGCTCCGGAGACGACCCGGCCACGTTGCGTGATGGCGACGACGCCGTCCGCTCGGAGATCCAGGGCGACCTGTCGGGCGGTGTCCATGAGCTCGCGCCACTGTTCGCCGCCCACCGTGCGGGCGGCGTCGCTGGGGCAGATCGAGCCCTCGCCGCGGGAGCGGAGCAGCGTTCGGATCGTCGCGGCCAACCGGTTCCGCGTCCCCTCCTCGGTCGGATCCCACCAGGGGTCGCCGCGCTCGCCCAGCGCGGTCTTGGCGTCGTGCACCATCACCCGCGCGGCGTCACCCTCGGACTTCACGAGCCGGCGGCCGGTCATGAGCGCGGAGACGAGTTCGGTCCTGAGCGTGTCCGGGATCGACGGATCGGTGGCCCTCCATCGCCTCCCCCTGACCACGATGTAGCGACCGTCCTCGGTGTGTTCGACCTCGTTGCGCGTCACACCGCGATCATGCCCGCACGACGTTGAGGTGTCACGAAACCCGCCGGTCGGGCCACGGAAACGCGCCGGGAAGCTAGTGTAGAACGTGTTCTAGTAGGCGTCGGCCCACGGCCGGTGTCCGGGCCGTGTGCCCGTGACGACGAGACGAGGAGAGCCCGTGACGACGCAGGCCGGCACGTTCGATGCAGAGTTCGATGTGGTTGTGGTGGGATCGGGCGTCGCGGCGCTCTTCGGCGCGGCCGCGGCGGCCTCGCGGGGGCTGTCCACCTGTCTCGTCGAGAAGACGGACCGTTTCGGGGGCACCTCCGCGTACTCGGGCGGCGCGGTGTGGTTGCCCGGCAACGCCGTCCTCGCCCGCGACGGGCTGGAGGACTCGGTGGACACGGGCCGCACCTACTTCCGCGCCGTCGTGGGCGACCGGACCGACCACGACCTGCAGGACGCGTACCTGAACACCGGGCCGATGGTCGTCGACTTCCTCCAGGACACGCTGGGGATCCCTACGAGATTCCAGGCGTTCCCCGACTACTTCGACGCACCCGGACGCCAGGAGGTGGGTCGAAGCATCTACCCCAAGCCCATCAAGGGGGAGGAGGTCGGTGAGCGCACCGGAGATATCCGCTCCTCGGTGCCGTCGGATCAGTTCGGTTCCCCGGAGGACACCGCCAGGTTGGAGGGCGGCCGCGCCTGGGTCGCCCGGCTCGTGCTGGCGTTGGATGGCATGGAGTCGGCCGAGCTCTGGCTGTCGACGGCTGCGGAGCGACTTATCCGCGACGACGACGGGCGGGTCGTGGGGGTCGAGGTGCGAGAGGGCTCGGGCCTGCGGTCGATTCGCGCACGGCGGGGCGTACTCGTCGCCGCGGGCGGATTCGAGCGGTCGACGGAGTTGCGTCGACGGTGGCAGCGGATGCCGACCTCTGACTGGTCGGCCTCCCACCCGGATACCGGTTCCGGGGACGCCGTCCGCATGTTCGACGAGGTCGGGGCCAGACTCGACCTGCTGGACCAGTCATGGTGGTGTCCGGCGACACTGTTCCCCAACGGGCACGCGGCGTTCACCCTCGGTTTCCGCTCCGGGATCATCGTCGACGGCGCAGGTCGTCGCTTCGCCAACGAACTCCTGCCGTACGACCAGATGGGCCGTCGCATGCACGCCCGGATGGACGACGGAGCGGGCGAGGAGTTCTGGTTCGTCTTCGATGACTCGGAGGCGGGCGGGTATCCGGCGATCTGCGTCCCCGCCCCTGATCCCGAGCAGCTGCGGGCGGCCGGGCTCTGGCACACCGCAGCGACGATCGGGGAGCTGGCCCAGGCCATCGGTATCGATCCGGACGTCCTCGCCGAGAGCGTCACCCGGTTCAACGGCCATGCCGCGCAGGGCAGAGATGACGACTTCGGACGGGGCGAGGATCCGTACGGGAGGTTCTTCCTCGGCGCCTCCACTGCCGAGGAATGCCTGCGGCCCCTGGGGGGCGATCGTCTGCACGCCGTGCGCCTGGTGCTGGGGGACCTGGGCACCAAGGGTGGTGCCGTGATCGACCCGAACGGGGCCGTGGTGGGTACCGACGGTGCACCGATCCCGGGCCTCTACGCCGCCGGCAACTCGTCGGCGTCGGTGTCCGGTGAGGCATACCCGGGTCCCGGGGTTCCCCTGGGGTCGGGCATGACCATGGCCTTCCGGGCCGTGGCCGACATGGCCGGGAAGCCGCTGCCGGTGAACCCCGCTCCGGTCGCCCGGTGACCGGAGCGCCCGCCACCTCTCGCGGGTGGCCGGGCACGGTGACCGCACCTCCCGGGTGGTCCCACGGGCCTCCGGCCCAACCCGTCCCATGAGGAGGACGTCCCAGGCGCCGGGGTGAGGCCGGTGTCACGCGGCCCGCGACGTCGACCCCCCGACAGATCACCCGCTCCCGAAAGATCACTCGCCCCCGGTGGAGGAGGCGAGACGACCGCGGGCCGGAACTCCTCTCGGAGCTCCGGCCCGCGGTCGGGTGTCAGCGGTGGATCAGTGCTCGTCGTGGCGACGCGTACGGTTCTCCTGCTGCAACGTGGTGAGCATCGAGTGCTCGCGGTCGTGCTTGCCGTGATCGGCGTCGTCGAGATGACGCACCTCGTCGACGGGGTCGGCGGTGAGTGCGCCCCGCGGGGGCCGGCCGGCCGCACCGAGCTGGTTCATCTTCGTGGGCACCTTGGCACCCGCGTACTCGAGCGGAACCGCGTGACCGTGCTCGTCCATCCCGCCCAGCGGCTGGTGGACCTCGACGAACTCGCCCTGCGGCATCCGCATGATGATGCCGGTCTCGATCCCGTGCTCCAGGACCTCCCGGTCGGCCCGCTGGAGACCCAGGCAGAGACGGTAGGTGAAGAAGTACATGACCGGCGGCAGCAGGATCAGACCGATCCGGCCCGCCCATGTGGTGGCGTTCAGCGAGATGTTGAAGTGATACGCGATGAGGTCGTTGGATCCCATCAACACCAGGATCACGTAGAACGTGATGGCCATGACGCCGGCGGCGGTACGAACCGGAACGTCGCGCGGACGCTGGAGCAGGTTGTGGTGCGCGGTGTCACCGGTGAGCTTGGCCTCGATCCACGGGTACAGGAACATCACCGCGACCATGGCGCCGAGCATCACGGCCACCCAGAGGACGGCAGGGATGGTGTAGTTGCCCAGGTAGATCTCCCACGCAGGCATCACGCGGGCGCCGCCCTCGGTCCACAGCATGTACCAGTCGGGTTGCGAGCCGGCGGAGATGTGGGATGGGTTGTACGGCCCGAGGTTCCATATCGCGTTGATGGTGAACAGGCCCGAGAAGAGCATGAGCATGCCGACCGTGATGGCGCCGAACGCGATGGACTTGACGGCGAAGACCGGGAGGATCCGGACGCCGACGACGTTGTTCTCCGTGCGGCCCGGCCCGGGGAACTGCGTGTGCTTCTGGTACCAGACCAGCGCGAGGTGCGCGGCGATGAGGGCCAGGATGATAGCGGGGATGATGAGCACGTGCAGGATGTAGAAGCGCGGGATCAGGAGATCGCCGGGGAAGTCCCCGCCGAAGATCATCCAGTGCATCCAGGTCCCGATCACCGGGAGCCCGACGATGATGCCGGAGGTGATCCGGATGCCGGTTCCCGACAGGACGTCGTCCGGGAGGCCGTAGCCGAGGAAGCCCTCGACGATGCCCAGCAGCAGCAGCACGCAACCGATGACCCAGTTGGCCTCACGCGGGCGACGGAACGCGCCGGTGAAGAAGATGCGGATCATGTGGACGATCATCGAGGCGACGAAGAGTAGTGCCGCCCAGTGGTGGATCTGGCGCACGAACAGGCCGCCGCGGACCTCGAACGAGATGTTGAGCGCCGTCTCGTAGGCCCGGGAGATCTCGATGCCGTTGAGGGGCGCGTAGGCACCCTGGTAGATCACCTTCGACATCGACGGGTCGAAGAAGAGGGTGAGGTACACACCCGAGATCAGCAGGATGATGAAGCTGTACAGGGCGATCTCGCCCAGCAGGAAGGACCAGTGCGTGGGGAAGACCTTGTTGATCTGCCGACGCATGCCCTTGGCCATGGTGTATCGCGAGTCGAGGTTGTCCCCGATCGTCGCGAGCTTGGTGTTGTTACTCATGAACGACGCTCCCAGAAGGCAGGTCCGACCGGCTCGATGAAGTCACCGTTGGCGACGAGGTAACCCTCGCTGTCAACCGCGATGGGCAACTGCGGCAGTGCGCGCGCGGCGGGGCCGAAGATCGGCTTCGCGTACTCGAGCGCGTCGAACTGCGACTGGTGGCACGGGCAGAGGAAGCGGTGCGTCTGCTGCTCGTACAGTGAGGTGGGGCACGCCAGGTGCGTGCAGATCTTCGAGTAGGCGTAGAGGTCGCCGTAGTTGAAGTTCTCCTGGCCCTTGCGCTTGATCACCCGGGCCGAGTCGGCGGGGCGGAAGCGGATCAGCATGACCGAGTTGCGCGCCCCGTGGATCGAGTGCATGTGCTCCTCGAAGTCGCCCAGGGCGCTCTCGGGAAGCGGGAAGACCGACTCGAGTCCACCGGCTGAGAGGTCCTCGACGTGGATGCGCTCGAGGCGTCCCTCACCCGCGGGGGGATGGCCGTCCGGGTAGACCTTGCCGGTGTCGCGACCGAGGTACACCTTCTCGGCCGGGAGCCCGTCCGGACGGGTGTCCGACGCGAGGGTCCACCCCGTGGTGTGCAGGGTGCCGTCTCCGGCGATGGTGAGTTCCCCACGGCGCCACGGGTTCTTGACCATGCCACCGAGCGGCAGGATCGCGGACAGACCGATGAGGGCCACGCTCGCTCCGAGGAAGCCGCCCATGACCTTGCGGCGACCCAGGGTCGAGGTCTTCCAGGAGTCGTTGAGCCCGGCGACGAGGGTCCGGCGGTCGATGTCCTCCGACGGGCCGTCGTGACGGGTCTGGACCGAGATCTCCTCGGGGATGAACTTCTTGGTGAACTGCACCGCACCGAAGCCCAGGAAGAGGATCGACAGGCCGATCGTCAGGCCGAGGAGGGGCGTGTACACCATGTAGAGCCAGTAGCCGTCCTCGCCCTGGCCGCGGTACTCCCAGGGCCAGGCGATGTAGATGACGGCGAAGGCCAGCGCGAGGACCGCGGACAGTGCGAACCAGGTGGTGACGACTCGTGCGGCACGCTTCTCGGATCGCGTGGTGACACCGTCCGGCCACCGGTTCTCGCGGAATCGGACGTCGACCTCGTCGAGTTCGGTTCCCAACCGGACGAGCTCGGCGTCGCTCATCCGGTCGAGGTCCGCGGGGGACGGGTTCTTGGGGGTCTCACTCATGAACGGGATCCGATCCAGAGGGTCGCACCGATGAGGGCGACGATGCCGACTAGCCAGATGGCCACACCTTCGGTCACGGGGCCGAGTCCGCCGAGCGCGTAGCCGCCGGGCGAGACCTTGGAGTCCGTGTCCTTGATGAAGGCGATGATGTCCTTCTTCTCGTCAGGCGTGAGCTGACGGTCCGAGAACTTGGGCATGTTCTGCGGACCGGTGAGCATCGCCTGGTAGATCTCCTGCTCGTTGGCAGGGTCGAGGATGGGGGCGTACTTGCCCGCCGACAGCGCTCCGCCGCGACCGGTGAAGTTGTGGCAGGAGGCGCAGTTGAGGCGGAAGAGCTCGGAACCGCGCGCGATCTCCTCGGCGCGGGCCTCGCCCGAGGCACCGCGCAGCGACCCCTGGGCGATCGACCCGTCGGGATCGGTGACGATCTCGGGACCGCCGCCGAAGAGGTGGACGTACGCCGCGAGCGCGATGATCTGGTGCTCGCTGTAGCGCGGCTTCTTGCGCTCGGCCTGGGCCTCGTTGTTGGCCGCCGGCATACGACCGGAATGGACCTGGAAGTAGGTCGCGCCCGCGCCCGTGCCGACGAGCGAGGGCCCGCGGTCCTCGACACCCTGCAGGTTCATTCCGTGGCAGGTGATGCACGCGACGTCGTAGATCTGCTTGCCCTCGGCGATGAGCGCGGCCTGGTCCTGCTGGGCCGTCGCGACCTGGGGATCGGGAACGACGGCAGTGGCGATGGCCCCGGCGCCGAGGAGACCGGCGGCGATGACGAGCGCGCCGGTCGCCTTACGGCGACGCTTGGACGAGACCGGGCGCGCCGGATTCACCGCGGGCTCCGGCGACGGCGTGTCCGCAGCGGGTGGGTGAGGTGAGTTCATTATGAGTTCCCTTTGGAGTTGGGACCTGCTGGACGCAGCGTCCTGCGGCCAGCTGACTACTGAATGAAGTAGATGGTGACGAAGAGGCCGATCCAGACCACGTCGACGAAGTGCCAGTAGTACGACACGACGATGGCCGCCGTGGCCTGGGCGGGAGTGAACCGGGACATGGTCGTCCGCATGACGAGGACGACGAACGCCAGGACGCCGGCCGCCACGTGGAGGCCGTGGAAACCGGTGGTGATGAAGAAGACGGACCCGTAGACGCTGGACGAGATCGTGGTGCCCTCGAGGTACAGCATGACGTACTCGTAGGCCTGACCGATGAGGAAGACCGTGCCCATGAGGGCCGAGATGATGTACCAGCGACGGAGACCGAAGACGTCACCCTGCTCGGCGGCGAAGACGCCCATCTGACAGGTAACCGAGGACGCCACGAGGATCGCCGTGATAGTCAGGGCGAACGGGACGTTGAGGTGCGTCGGGTAGGAGGGCCAGTCACCTCCCGAGTTCGCCTTGGAGACGAAGTACATCGCGAACAGCCCCGCGAAGAACATCAACTCCTGGGACAACCAGATGATGGTGCCCACACTGACCATGTTCGGCCGGTTCAGCGAATGAACGCGCTGAGCCATTGCCGATCCTGAGTTATCCACTGCGCTCGTCACGAGGCCAAGTATGACCCCTGAGGTGGGCGGAGGCTGCAGGGACCCCCGATTTCGGCGTGTCCCCACAGCGTTTTCGCAGGTCGTTCCTAGAACTCCCCGGTAACCCGTCAGGGGACGCACCCCGTGCAGGGGTATCAGGGCCTTCTCAGGCTCTTCTGCGGCTGGGGGAACGGGTCCCGTGACGGGAGTCCGCGGGCACCGACGACGCGGCTGGTGGCACGATTGTCACTGTGCGGTCGGACGGTGACGGACCGCCGGGATCCAGGGAGAGAGGTCGGGACACGTGGGGAGTTCTGCAGCGTTCGACGAGGGCCGGTCCTGGCCCGGGGTACTCGGCACGCTCACGGCGGGTGAGGACCTGGAACCGGCGGACGCCCGCTGGGCGATGTCCCGGATCATGGAGGGCCTCGCGACGGATGCGCAGATCGCGGCGTTCGGGGTCGCGCTCGACATGAAGGGTGTCACGGGTCCGGAACTGGACGCCCTGTCCTCCACGATGCTCGACTACTCGCGTCGCGTGCCGACCTCCCGGCCCTGCGTCGACATCGTCGGGACCGGCGGGGACCGGCAGGGAACGGTGAACATCTCCACCATGTCCGCCCTCGTCGTGAGCGCCTGCGGAGTGCCCGTGGTCAAGCACGGTAATCGTGCGGCGTCATCGAAGAGCGGAGGGGCCGACGTCCTCGAGGCTCTCGGGGTGGCGATCGACCTGGGCCCGGAGGAGGTCGCCCGGTGTGTCGACGAGGTGGGTGTGGCCTTCTGCTTCGCCCCCGTGTTCCATCCCGCCCTCCGCTTCGCCGCCGCGCCACGGCGGGAGATCGGCATCCCGACCGTCTTCAACATCCTGGGTCCCCTGACCAACCCCGCGGCCCCCGCGGCCAACCTCATCGGGTGCGCCTTCGACCGTCTCATGACCGTGATGGCGGAGGTCTTCGCGCTCCGCGGGCGCTCGGCGCTCGTCGTGCGGGGAGCCGACGGCCTCGACGAGATCACGATGACCGGGCCGACCCGCGTGCTGCGCGTCTCGCACGGCCGGATCGAGGAGGACGAGATCGCCCCCGGCGACTTCGGGATGGCGACGTGCGCGATCGAGGAGCTGCGTGGGGGGGACGGGCAGCACAACGCGGGCGTCGCCCGGGACCTGCTGGCGGGTAAGAAGGGCCCCGTCAGGGATGCCGTCCTGCTCAATTCCGCGGCTGCGCTGGTGGCTTTCGACGGACTCGAGCCGGGAGCTGACCTGGTGACCGCGATGACGTCGGCGGTGGATCGCGCCGCGAGGGCGGTGGACGACGGCGAGGCGGCCGGACTCCTGGACAGGTGGGCGGCCTTCAGCGTCGCGCGGGACTGATCCCTGCTCTGCTCGTCTCCGCGGCCGCCCGTTCGGCTCGATCCGCCCATGCGGTCAGAGTGTGGGCACCGTCGACGGGGAGGGCCCAGCAACCCGCGACCGACACGATGCGGGTGGGTGCGGAGTCGATCCATCTGTGCACGTTCCGGATCTCCGAGGCGCTGGCGCCGGAGAACGGCCCGGGTCCGGGTCGCACGGTCGTGGCGCCCGCCCTGAGTGAGTCGATGACGGGGAGGGGGGCGGCCCCGGCCGGCACGATCCCCGAGGCGGCCAGACGTCCGTGACGCACGACTGCCACGGCCCATGTGCGCGCGGGGCCGGGCTGGGCCAGGACCAGCTCGGGCAGGCCGG
>NZ_JAALEA010000254.1 GCF_014145145.1 Dietzia cercidiphylli | reverse complement strand
CGCCAGCGAGGAACCGTGGACGTTGAGCTTGCTGCGGTCGATCGATCCGAGCGCGGAGTCCAGACCGAGTCGCTCGGTGCAGTACTCCTCGGACTCCCAGGCCGCGAGCGTGGCCAGGACCTGCGAGGCGAACGCCTCGTGGATCTCGTAGTAGTCGAAGTCCTGCAGTGTCAGGCCGTTGCGCTCCAGAAGCCGCGGGACCGCGTAGGTGGGCGCCATGAGGAGCCCGTCCGGGGTGCGGCCGTCGTGGCCGTGGATGAAGTCCACCGCCGCGGTCTCGGAGTCCACCAGGTAGGCGCGGACGGGGAGCTTGTTCTCCTCCGCCCAGGCCTCGCTCGCCAGCAGGACCGCGGAGGCGCCGTCGGTGAGCGGGGTGGAGTTCCCGGCCGTCATGGTGGCCTCGGTGCCGTGGGCCTCGGCGTCGCGCTTGCCGAAGACCGGCTTGAGCTTGCCGAGCTTCTCCTCGGACGAGTCGGGACGCATGTTGTCGTCCCGCGGCACGCCGAGGAACGGGGTGACCAGGTCGTCCTGGAAGCCGGACTCGTAGGAGGCGGCGAGGTTGTGGTGGCTGGCCGCGGCGAGCGCGTCCTGGGCCTCGCGGGTCACGCCGAGCTCGCGGGCGGTGATGGCGGCGTGCTCACCCATGGACAGTCCGGTGCGGGGCTCCGCGTTCTGCGGCTGCTCGGGGACCAGCGACTGCGGACGGATGTCGCCGAGGAGCCTGAGCCGGTCGACCGTGCTCTTGGCCGAGGTGACCTTGATGAGGATCTTGCGCAGGTCGTCGTTGACGGCCAGCGGGGCGTCGGAGGTGGTGTCGGTGCCGCCCGCGATCCCGGCGTCGATGCGGCCGACCGCGATGGCGTCGGCGACCTGGATGGCCGTGGCCAGGCCGGTGCCGCACGCCTGCTGCACGTCGTAGGCCGGGCTCGAGGAGTCGAGGACGGAGCCGACGACGGATTCGCGAGTGAGGTTGAAATCGCGGGCATGCTTGAGGACGGCGCCGGCGGCGACCATGCCCATGCGCTTGCCCTGCAGGTTGTAGCGGCTGGCGAGACCGTCGATGGCGGCCGTCAGCATGTCCTGGTTGGAGGCGTCCGCGTACTTGCCGTTCGATCGCGCGAAGGGGATTCGGTTGCCGCCGACGATGGCGACCTTGCGGGGGCTTGTGGTCACGTGTGTCACTCCCGTTTGTTCTCGGTGTCCGGTGGCCCGTAGCGCGGCCCGACTAGTATTGTTACTCAGCAGTAAGTTACTTGTCGACCCGTAAGACCGCACCTCTCCAGGAGATGATCGCCATGGCACAGGGCAACCTCGACCTCTATTCGCAGTTCGTGACCTCGGCCCCCGGGTCGTTCATCGCCGGCAAGGTCGGCCTCCCGCAGCCCGAGCAGCTCCGCCGGCACGAGGCCGGGCAGCCCGCTCTCCACGGCCCGGTCCTGGTCGGCGGCGAGGGCCGCCTGGTCGAGCCCGTCCGCGCGATCCTCGAGTCGGACTACGAGCTGGCCGGCGCGGACGCCGAGGGCAAGTTCGCCGGCCTGGTCTTCGACGCCACCGGCATCCGCCGCACCGAGGACCTCAAGGCCCTGTTCGACTTCTTCAACCCCGTCGTCCGCCGCGTCGCCGCCAGCGGCCGCGTCGTGGTCCTGGGCACCACCCCGGAGGAGACCGGGTCGGTGGAGGAGCGCATCGCCCAGCGCGCGCTCGAGGGCTTCACCCGCTCGCTCGGCAAGGAGATGAAGCGGGGCACCACCGTCCAGCTGGTCTACGTCTCCGCCGACGCCGACACCGGCGCGTCGGGCCTCGAGTCCACCCTGCGCTTCATCCTCTCCGGCAAGTCCGCCTACGTCGACGCCCAGGTGTTCCGCGTGGGTGCCGGCGCCGCGACCGCCCCCGGGTCCTGGGACCGCCCCCTCGAGGGCAAGGTCGCCGTGGTCACGGGCGCGGCCCGGGGCATCGGTGCGGAGATCGCCGCCGTGCTCTCCCGCGACGGGGCGCACGTGATCTGCTGTGACGTCCCCGCCGCCGGCGAGTCCCTCTCCGCGACCGCCAACAAGGTGGGCGGCACCTCGCTGCCGCTCGACGTGACCGCCGCCGACGCCGCCGAGGTGTTGGCCAAGCACGTGCAGGAGCGCCACGAGGGCGTCATCGACATCCTCGTGCACAACGCGGGCATCACCCGCGACAAGACCCTGGCCGGCATGGACTCGGCGCGCTGGGACTCGGTCATGGCCGTCAACCTCGTCGCGCCGGAGCGGATCACCGCCGAGCTCGCGGAGAAGGGCGTCCTCACCGAGGGCGGCCGCGTCGTGGGCGTCTCCTCGATGGCCGGGATCGCCGGCAACCGCGGCCAGACCAACTACGCCGCCTCCAAGGCCGGCGTGATCGGGTTCGTCGACGGCGCCTCCGCCGAGCTGGCGTCCAAGAAGATCACCGTCAACGCCGTGGCCCCCGGCTTCATCGAGACCCAGATGACCGCGGCCATCCCGTTCGCCACCCGCGAGGCCGGACGCCGCATGAACTCCATGCAGCAGGGCGGTCTGCCCGTCGACGTGGCCGAGACGATCGCCTACTTCGCCAGCCCCGCCTCCTCCGCGGTCACCGACAACGTGATCCGCGTGTGTGGCCAGTCCCTCCTGGGCGCGTGATCGAGGTGGATCGCTCGTCGTCGGAGAACACCAGGTCGGAGAACACCGTGGAGTACACCCGCCTGCCCGCCATCCCCAACCTCCTGGCCCAGTACGGCAAGGCGGCCGTCGGCTCTGTCCCCGTGGTGGGCGGCAAGCGCGACGGCACGTCGATGCCCGACAAGGGCGTCGAGGTGGCCGGCGTGCGCGTGGACGTGGCCAATCTGGCCGCCTACGCCCGCGTCTGCGACCTGCGGTTCGGTGACGCCCTGCCGCTGACCTACCCGTTCACGCTGGCCTTCCCCCTGAGCATGCAGCTCATGTTGGACCCGGCCTACCCGGTCCCGGCCATGGGCTCGGTGCACCTGACCAACGAGATCGAGTCCCACCGCCCCTTGCGGGTGGGCGACGAGCTCTCGATCCGCGCGCGGGCCGAGAACCTGCGGGAGCACCCCGCCGGGTTGCTGCTCGACATCGTCACGGAGATCCGTACCGGCGACGACGACCAGCCGTCCTGGGTCCAGCGGTCGGGCCTGCTCTCCAAGCGCCGGACGTCACTGACCCCTCCCAAGGACGCACCGCGCCCGCCGAGGCCCGAGCCGCCCACGGCCGCGGAGATCGGTGACCCCACCGTGGTCAGGTCGGTGTCCGAGTCGCTGATCTCCGAGTACGCGTCGGTGTCCGGGGACCGCAACCCCATCCACGTCTCCAAGGTGGGCGCCAAGGCGTTCGGGTTCCCCAACGTCATCGCGCACGGGATGTGGACGGCCGCCACCATGCTCGGTGTGGTCGAGGGCGCCATCCCCGAGCGGGCGCGCTACTCGGTGGAGTTCGGCAAACCCGTCGTGCTGCCCGCGAAGCTCGCGATCTACGCCCGGCGCGGGGCTGTTGCGGGCGCCCGGCCCGACGCGGGCGCCGGCACCGGCACC
>NZ_JAALEA010000253.1 GCF_014145145.1 Dietzia cercidiphylli | reverse complement strand
GTCAGGGGCGCCGCCCGGTGCGCTGTCCGGGGTGCCGCCGGGCGAGGGGGCCGCCGGGTCGTGTGCCGCCCGGTCAGGCCGCTGTCCGTCGAAGATCTCCATGACCCGCCCCCGCCAGTCCGCCGTGCGAGTCGTTCGCACCCACCGTGTGACCCACTCGCCCGGAACCCCGGGCGGGCGGTCTCCTCGACCCACACGCTACCCAGCCCGGGCACGTGATCACCCGTCCCCGACGCGCGGGCACCACCGGAGAGACGTGGCGCCTGAAGACCGTTCGACCGGGGTCAGTGTGCGACACGCACCGTGAGTCCACGACGCTTGATCCACGCCGAGAACTCGGTGACGGTTCCGCACTCCTCGCCGTCGATCTGGAACGACGCGGGCTTCTCCAGGATCCGGGCCGAGACCCCCTCGCCCTGACGGAAGTCCAGTGGGCGGGTCTGGTGTCGTTCCTTCCCCTCGACCTTCGAGGAGCCCCTCCGTAGGGCCGGGGCGAGCTGATGCTGGAACGTGTGGTGGACCAGTACCGCGCCGGCCTGCGCCCAGCCGAGGGCGCCCTTGGCCCGCAGCGCCAACACATCGAGGAGGCCGTCGTCGATCACCGCGTCGGGCAGCAGGATCATCCCGGCCTGGAGCATCCCGCAGTTGGCCACCAGCAGGGTCCGGGCACGGGTGTGGATTTCCGGTCCGTCGTCGAGTGAGTACTCCACCTTGATCCGGTGGCCGCGGAGCAGAGTATTGGCGAAGGCCCCCACGTAGGCGAGCCATCCCACCCGGGCCTTGAGGCCGTCGTGGGTGCCGGCGATCATGTCCGCGTCCATGCCCGCGCCGAGCATGACGAGGAAGACGTCGTCGTGGGTGTGCCCCTCGCCGTCGGTGTACCGGACCAGGCCGAGGTCAACCCCCCGGCTCCGGCCGCTCATCGCCACGCGGACGGCGCGGTCCACGTCGTCCAGCGGGATGTCCAGGTTCCGGGCGAGCAGGTTGCCGGTGCCGAGCGGGACCACACCCATGGGGATCCCGGTCCCGACGAGACCCTGGGCGACCGATCGCACGGTGCCGTCGCCGCCGCAGGCGAGCACCAGGCCGACACCGCTCGCGGCGGCCTCCGCGGCCTGGCCCACTCCCGGATCCTCCTCGGTGGTCTCGTAGAAGACCGGATCGGTCCACCCGTGCAGAGCCGCCCTCTCGGCCGTGCGGCGACGAACCTCATCGACTCCGGCTTTGATGGGGTTGTATACGACGGCGACGCGGGACGAGGCGGGGGGCACGGCACAACAGTGTCAGAAACGCGCGCGACCCGCCATTCCCCGGCTGCCCGCCGATTTGGCGGTGACGACCTGCCGCCTATACCCTGATGGGGAAGTTTGAACGCCTGACGGCTCGCTCCGTCGGGCACCTGATCAAGTTTCACCGAAGACCGCAGGTCACCGTCCCCGCCGGGGGCGGTCGAAGTGTCCGGGAGCGCCCGGACGGCCCGCGCAGGAGAACACCGGTCAGTGTAGGACATGGCACGTCACCGTGCCCGCCTCCTCCACGCCCCGTGCCGCCTGCGCCCGGGGCGTTCGTGCATTTCCCGGCAGTGAGAAGCAGAGAGGAGGCGAAACATGGCAAAGCCCGCAAAGGTCCAGGCCGTCGAGGAGATCAAGGAGCACTTCCAGAACTCCACCACGGCCGTGGTCACCGAATACCGCGGACTCTCCGTTCCGCAGGTCACCGCGCTGCGCAAGGCGCTGGGTGACTCGGCCACGTACACCGTGGCCAAGAACACCCTGGTCAAGCGTGCGGCGAAGGAAGCCGGTGTCGAGGGTCTCGACGACCTCCTGACCGGCCCCACCGCCATCGCGTTCGTCACCGGTGAGGTCGTGGACGCCGCCAAGGCGCTCAAGACGTTCACCAAGGACAACAAGGCGCTCATCGTCAAGGGTGGTGTCATGGACGGCGCCACGCTGTCCGCCGCCGAACTCGACAAGATCGCCGAGCTCGAGTCCCGCGAGGTCCTCCTTGCGAAGATGGCCGGTGCGCTCAAGGGCAACCAGGCCAAGGCCGCCGGCCTGTTCAACGCGCCCGCCTCGCAGCTGGCACGTCTGTTCGCGGCACTCGAAGACAAGAAGAACTGACACACCCCACACGCTTCCGGTGCCGTATGACGGTGCCGGGACCAAATGAAAGGACGCCACCATGGCGAAGCTCAGCAACGA
>NZ_JAALEA010000252.1 GCF_014145145.1 Dietzia cercidiphylli | reverse complement strand
ACGGTCATGCCGTTATCATCCCCGATCGCCGGGCCCGGGCGCCCGCCGCGGCCCGCGGGATCACGCCGCGCCGGGGGGCGAACAGCTGCGCCGCGGTGAAGATGACGGCCTGCGCGAGGACCACTACCGGGCCCGGGGGGAGGTCGGCGTAGTAGCCGGCGTACAGGCCGGTGACGCCACCGACCAGGGCGACGACGACGGCGACGATCATCGTCCCCCGCATGGTGTCGGCCACCAACTGGGCGGTCGCGCCGGGGATGATGAGCGTGGCCACCACCAGGATCACGCCCACCGACTGGACCCCCGCCACGGTGGCGGTGGCGAGGGTGGCGAGCAGGAGCCCGGTCAGCGCCCGCGTCCTGAGCCCCAGGGTGTGGGCGTGCAGCCGGTCGAAGGCCAGCATGATGAGATCGCGGCGGAAGGCCAGCAGCACGATCACCGTGAACGCCGAGACCGCCAACACCTGGACGAGGTCGGAATCGCGCACCCCGAGGACGCTGCCGAACAGGATCGAGTGCAGGTCCTGCCCGCTGGGGAACCGGGCGATGAGGACCAGTCCGAACGAGAACAGGGCGGTGAAGACGATGCCCATGGCCGCGTCCTCCCGCACCGTCCCCCCCTCTCGGACCGCGCCGATGAGCGCCACCGCGACCAGCGCGGCGATGAGTGCGCCGACCGCGAACGGGATGCCGATCAGGGCGGCGATCACCACACCGGGCAGGACGGCGTGGGAGACCGCGTCACCCATGAGAGACCAGCCCATGTGGACCAGCCAGCAGCTCAGCAACGCGCCGGCCACACCGGAGGCGGCCACCACGAGCAGGGCGCGCCGCATGAACTCGTAACTCATCGGCTCGACGAGCAGATCGATCATCACAGTGCTCCCTCGGCGGTCGGCGTCCGGTCGTCGACGGCGGGCAGCCGCGCCCCGAGCAACGTGGACAGGATCTGGGGGGTGGTGGTCTCGGCCACGGGGCCGTGCGCCACCAGCCGACCGTTGAGCAGGGCGACCGAGTCCGCGAGCCGCTCGACCGTGCCCAGGTGGTGGGTGGAGACCAGTGCGGTCCGCCCCGAGGCGGTGAGCTCGCGCAGCACGTCGATGTAGACCTCCTCGCTGCCGGCGTCCATGCCGCTGAACGGTTCGTCGAGGAGCAGCAGCTCGGCCTCCTGGGCCAGGCAGCGGGCCAGCAGGACCCGTCGCCGTTGACCGCCCGAGAGCTCGCCGATGCGCCGCCCCGCGATCGGCGACAACCCGACCCGGTCCAGGGCCTCGTCGACCGCCAGTCGGTCGGCGGCGGACGGGCGGCGCCACGGACCGGTGAAGCGGCGGCGGCCCTGCATGACCACCTCACCGGCGGTGACCGGGAACCGCTCGTCGAGTCCGTCCGACTGGGGCACCGCCGCCACCCGTCCGGTGCGTAGCGCGCGCCGGACCGGGGAACCGAGGAGGCGCACCGATCCACCGGTGGGGGTGACAAGGCCGAGCAGCGACTGGAGCAGGGTGGACTTC
>NZ_JAALEA010000251.1 GCF_014145145.1 Dietzia cercidiphylli | reverse complement strand
CCCGGTCGGCACCGAGAGCGACACCGAGTCGAGCGCGCGGATCTGGCCGCGGTCGACGGTGAGGTCGGTGACGACGACGGCGGGCGGGCCCGTGTGCACGGAGAAGGGCAGTGGGCGGTCGGTCATGACGTCAGCTCCCGGGTGATCGTCTCGAGGTCGTGGTCGAGCAGGTCGAGGTAGGTGGGCACCGGGCCGCTGGGCGCGGAGAGGGAGTCGACGTACAGCAGGCCGGCGACCCTGCTGCCCGTTTCGGCCGCGACCTGCTCCATCGCCGCGCCGGAGACCGTCGACTCGCAGAAGACGGCGGGGATCTCACGATCACGCACCTCGTCGATCAGGGCGGTGACCTGACGCGGCAGCCCCTGGGACTCGCTGTTGACCGGCCACAGGTAGAGCTCCTCCAGGCCGAGGTCCCGGGCCAGGTAGGAGAACGCGCCCTCGCACGTGACCAGGACACGGCGGTCCTGCGGCACCGCCGCCACGGCCGCGCGGGCGCGGGACGCCAGCTCGTCGAGTTCGGCCACGTAGTCCTCGGCGCGAGCGAGGTACCCCTCGGCTCCCTCCGGGTCGACCTCGGTCAGGGCGCGGGCGATCGTCCGGATGTATCTCGCGCCCTCGTCGGGCGACATCCACGCGTGGGGGTTGGGCCGCCCGGTGTAGTTGCCGGAGCGCACCGGCAGCGGGTCGACCCCCTCGGAGGTGACCACGTGGCGTGCGTCGGTCCCGTCGATGAAGCGCAGCAGCCAGTCGTCCATGCCGAGACCGTTGCTCACCACCAGGTCCGCGCCCTCGACCCGCTTGAGGTCGTCGACGGACGGCTCGTACTGGTGGATGTCGGCGCCCGGGGTCGTCACCGACTCCACCCGGACCCGGTCTCCACCGACGCGGCGGGCCATGTCCGCGAGGATCGTGAAGGTCGTGGCCACCACGACCCGGTCGTCGGCCTCCCGGGCGGCGAACCGGGGCCGGTCGTCCACGTCGACCGCTCCCCAGGTGCCGGTGGTGCAGGCGGCCGCCACGATCGCGGTCACGAGTGCGACGACGACCGCGGCCGCGGGGGACCAGGGTCGCCGGCGACCGGCCCGGGGATTGCGGCCCCCGGCCAGATGAGATTTCGGCATACCGAAATATTAAGTCAAAGTGGCGGAATATCCATACCGCCTGGGTAGCCCTGCTGCCTCCAGGCCTCGTAGACCACCACGGCGGCGGCGTTGGACAGGTTCATGGAGCGGCGACCCGCCAGCATGGGGATGCGCACCGTCGCGGTCACGCGCTCGTCGGCCAGCACGTCCGGGGCCAGACCGGTGGGCTCGGGCCCGAACAGCAGGACGTCACCGGGGGAGAACCGGATCTCCGGCAGCGAGCGGTCGGCCCGCACGGTGAACGCCCACACCCGCGCCGGGAGTAGTCGCGCGTACGCGGCCTCGAGATCCTCGTGGACCTCCACGTGCGCCAGGTCGTGGTAGTCGAGCCCCGCCCGCCGCAGCTGCGGTTCGGACAGGTCGAAGCCCAGTGGCCCGGCCAGATGGAGTTCACACCCCGCCCCCGCCGCCAGCCGGATCGCGTTGCCGGTGTTGGGGGGGATGCGGGGTCGGTCGAACAACACACGCACGCCGGCTCCGGTCATGGCGGCCATTCTCGCAGTGCGCTGGCGACGTGGCCGCTCCGGAGTGGGATACTGGCGCCCGTGACCGCTATCAAGCTGGACGGAAAGCTCACCCGCGACGAGATCGTCGCCGACCTCACCGACCGGGTCGCCGCGTTGCGCGACAAGGGCACCACCCCGGGGCTGGGAACGGTCCTGGTGGGCGACGACCCGGGCAGCCACTCCTACGTCAAGATGAAGCACCGCGACTGCGAGCAGGTCGGCATCGCCTCCATCCGGCGTGACCTGCCCGCCGAGACCGGTCAGGCCGAGCTCGAGGCCGTGATCGACGAGCTCAACGCCGATCCCGCGTGTACCGGGTACATCGTTCAGCTGCCGCTGCCGAAGCACCTCGACGAGAACGCGATCCTCGAGCGCATCGACCCGGCCAAGGACGCGGACGGACTGCATCCCGTCAACCTCGGCAAGCTGGTCCTCAACGCGACGGCCCCTCTGCCGTGCACCCCCAACGGCGCCATCCACCTCCTGCGGCGATTCGGTGTCGAACTCGACGGGGCACACGTGGTGGTGATCGGCCGCGGGGTCACCGTGGGGCGCCCGATCGGGCTGATGCTCACCCGCCGCAGCGAGAACTCGACCGTCACCCTGTGCCACACCGGAACCCGGGACCTGGCCGCCGAGACGCGGCGGGCCGACGTGATCGTGGCCGCGGCCGGGGTGGCCCACATGCTCACGCCGGACATGGTCAAGCCGGGCGCGGCGATCCTCGACGTGGGGGTGTCCCGGCTCGACGGGAAGCTGGCCGGCGACGTCCACCCGGACGTGTGGGACGTCGCCGGTGCGGTCTCCCCGAACCCGGGTGGCGTCGGTCCGCTCACGCGGGCGTTCCTGCTGGCCAACGTGGTCGAGCGCTGCGAGCGGCTCGCCGCGGGGACGTCCTAGGCCCGCATGACCCACCCCGCC
>NZ_JAALEA010000250.1 GCF_014145145.1 Dietzia cercidiphylli | reverse complement strand
CGCCCGCCACGGCGATTCCCCCGGCGGCGACTGTGGAACCGCCGCGGGGCCGGCCTGCCGACCGAGCGCCGACAGCCCGGCCCGGACCTCCGCGACCTCCGCGGTGATGCGTCCGAGCCGTGCATCGAGGTCGTCGAGAGCACGCTGCAGGTCTGGCTGCTGGGGGTCCACCTGGAAATCATCCCCCGCTGCGTTGCCTGCGTCCATGCCCCTCCCCTGGCCACATCGCGGGAAGAACGCAGTGCCGCACTAACGACCCCGGTCCCCGGGCCGATAGACAGAGCACGACACGAGCTCGGACGGAGCACGCATGAGTGAGCACATCATCCCCGTTGAGGGGGCGACCCCGATGCACTTCGTCTCCGAGGGCGACACCCTCTCCTGGCACCACCAGTCGGTCGAGACCGAGGAGACCACCGAGTGGTGCGGTGAGGTCGTCGACATCCCCACCGACAGGGTCACACAGTGGGATCCGCTCTCCATCAGGGGTGCCCTGTCCTGCCCCAGGTGCGGCCTGGTCGGAGGAGTCCTCGACGGCACCTTCATCCGGGTGTTCCAACGGAGACCGGGCCAGACCGAGGCAGAGGCACGTTCCGCCTACTACAGATACCGTTACAGGCACCATGGGGAGTGAGTCCCTACCCGGTCGGCCCACGCGGCCGGCGCACGCCGGGCAGTGACGGGGAGGGGGCCGACGCCGTCGACTCACCATCGAACCACCGCGGGCCCGAGAGGAAGGCCTCCACGGCGAGGCGCTCCAGCTCGTATGAGCCGATACCCGGGTAGCCGTGGCACATGCTCCGCCATGTCGCGGGCACGGCCGTCGCACCCCACCGCGCGCCCAGCAGACCGCCGGCGATCGCGGCGACCGTGTCCGTGTCCCCGCCGATCTCGATCGCCACGACCAACGAGTCAGCGAGGTGCCGCCGCGGATCGGCTTCGGGGACCGGGGTGTGGTGGATCGCCGACCACGACGCCTGCAACGCGCCCACCACCCAGCCGTTGATCGGGAACCGAGAGGGCGGCCCCTGTTCGGCCTCGTCGATGCGGGCCTCCTAGAACTCACGGTCCGGCTCGTCGAGGCGCGCCAGCCCGCTACGGAGGTCCAGGACCTGCTCCCGCACCGCGCGGTCGATGGCCAGAGACCACAGCACGCACGCCTGGCCGGTCCGCGGATCGGAGTGGGTCAGGTCGCTCACGGCGGTGGCGGCCCGGACGATCGCCCCGGTGTCACCGAGGTGTGCCAGCGCCACGGGGGCGGTGCGCATGAGGGAGCCGTTGCCGGCCGAGTGGTGACTCCGCCGGAAGTGCTCCCCGGCCGCCTCCCGGGCCGCGGCCGCCGTCGGTGCGGGACCCGCGGCACGCAACACGGCGGCAGTCTGGTAGCCGATGTCCGGCGGACCGGAGTCGTACCAGCGGCCGAAGTTCCGGGCCACCTCGGTCAGTGCCTCGTCGGCGAGCAGACCGCGCCCGCGGGCGGCCACCTCGAGAACGCACCACGCCATGGCGGTGTCGTCGGTCCACTGGCCAGGAGCGAATCCACCCAGCCCACCGCCGATCATCTGCGGGCCGTCGGGCCCGAGGCGAGCCGAGCCGTATTCGTACCCGGCGCCCAGGGCATCTCCGACCGCGGTGCCGAGCATGACGCCCGCCACCCGGTCGGCTCGTGTTCCGTACTCGCTGTCGCGTCTCATGACGCCACCCCTCCCAGGCGATACGCCAGTTCGTCCCGGTTCCGCTCGAGCTCGAACGAGAAGGCGCGGAGAATCTCGTCGACGTTCTCCACGGACAGTGGCCGCGCCGGAATCCTGATCCTCTGGAACACCTCGCGGTCGGTCATGTACCAGGTGCTCCACGTCCCTTTCCGGTTGAGGAGGTCCAATTCGACGGCGGTGTTACGCCGACTGTAGACACGGCGCACGACCATGGCGAAGACCTCGATCGCGGCCCCGTCCGGACGGAAGATCACGAACACCGTGGTCCCGGCGACATGGAATCGGAGGTCACCGTCGGAATCGACGTCCGGGTCCTGCCCGGTGAGGTTCCGGATCACCCCCGCCACCAGTGGACGCAGGGCGTCCGGGCCGCCGAGGGCCGCGTCCTCCCCGCGTGACGGGGCTTCCTCCACCGCACCGGCGTCTGCGAGCCCGAGTGCGTCCGCCACCGCCGCGGCGCCCGGCCCGGTGG
>NZ_JAALEA010000024.1 GCF_014145145.1 Dietzia cercidiphylli | reverse complement strand
CCCAGGAGGCCGGCGCGGTCGGGGCGCTCCCGCCCGCGCCGGCCCGGGACTACCGCGGGGCGGAGTGCGCCCGATCACCCAGGGCCGACGTGAACGCCCACGCATCGCGGACGATGGTGCGGAGGTCGGTGCGGGTGGGGGTCCACCCCAGCTCGGTCATCGCCTTCTGGCTGGAGGCCACGAGGACTGCCGGGTCGCCGGCTCGGCGTGGTGCGACCACGTCCGGGATCGGGTGCCCGGTGACCTCGCGGCACACGTCGATCACCTCGCGGACGGAGAAGCCCTCCCCGCTGCCGAGGTTGAGTACGCGGTGGACGCCGGGTCGGTTGGACTCGAGGGCGAGCAGGTGCGCGTCGGCGAGGTCGGCGACGTGGATGTAGTCGCGGACGCAGGTCCCGTCCGGGGTGGGCCAGTCGTCGCCGAAGACCTTGATGTCGGACCGGTGTCCCAGGGCCACCTGGAGCACCAGCGGGATGAGGTGGGTCTCGACGACGCGGTTCTCTCCCACCGGACCGTGAGCGCCGGCCACATTGAAGTAGCGCAGGCTCGTGGCGGCGAGCCCGTGGGCCACCGCGTACGAGGTGATGGCGTGATCGATCGCCAGCTTGGTGGCGCCGTAGGTGTTGGTGGGCCGGGTGGGCATGTCCTCGGTGATCGGGATCTGCTCCGGCTCGCCGTAGGTCGCCGCGGTGGACGAGAAGACGAGGTTGGTGACGTCGGCGGCGCGCATCGCGTCGAGGAGCGCGAGGGAGGTCACGACGTTGCCCTGCCAGTACTCCCCGGGCTTCTCCACCGATTCCCCGACGAGGGAGCGGGCGGCGAAGTGCAGGACCCCGTCGAATCCCGGGTCCAGGACCTCGCCCGCCAGGGCGGCGACATCCCCCTCGATGAACGTCGCCGCCGCCGGGACGCCCGACCTGTTGCCGGTGGAGAGGTCGTCCAGGACCACGACCTCGTGTCCGCGCTCGACGAGTACCGTCGCGCAGACCCCCCCGACGTATCCCGCCCCACCGGTGACGAGCAGCTTCACGGGAGGATCTCGACCTGGATCGCGTGCGCGTGGTCGCCGTCGAGCTCGACGGTGTGACCGTCACCGGAGTCGAGCTCGACGAGGTGGCCCCGCCGGGTCGCGGTCACGGTCCGCAGTGGTTCCACACCGTGTGCGCGGAGCTCGGAGATGAGGTCGGTGTCGATCTGGACGTTCTCGCCGATCGCCTGGATGCGGACGCTGTGCGGGATGTCCGTGTCCAGCGCCGAGAGGCGGGTGAACGCGCGGTCGTCGGCGATCCGGGAGGTGTACCCGATCCGGTCGAGCCCTGGTATGGGGTTGCCGTACGGCGACGTCCTCGGATCGTCGAGTACCTCGATGAGGCGACGCTCCACGTCGTCACTCATGACGTGCTCCCATCGACACGCCTCGGCGTGGACCTTCTCCAGCTCCAACCCGATCACATCGACGAGCAGTCGCTCCGCGAGACGGTGCTTGCGCATCACGTCCACGGCCAGATCCCGGCCGGTCGTCGTGAGCTGGAGATGACGGTCGGGTGCCACGTGTACCAGGCCGTCGCGTTCCATCCGCGCGACCGTCTGGCTCACGGTCGGACCGCTCTGCTCGAGTCGCTCCGCGATCCTGGCCCGGAGCGGGATGACTCCCTCCTCCTCGAGCTCATAGATGGTGCGGAGGTACATCTCGGTGGTGTCCACCAGGTCTTTCACGCTGAATCCTCCACGTCGGATCGTCGCAGACAGTCGCCCCCGGTGGTCGACGGTCCCATCCGGGTTCTCGGTCGAGACTACCGTCGGGCCTCGAACCGGGGTGGGGAGCGGGCAATCGGGGGTCGGGCCGGGTCCCGCCGCGTAGATTCGTGGGGCGCACACCTCGGTGATCCCATCGGATGTGGGCCGCCGGGAACGTCCCGGTGCGACGGGAGGACGGGTGGCAATGGCCGGTATCCGGGACGGCGTCGCGGCCGCGGTGGTGTGGAGTCCCTCACTGATGGAGTACCGGCACTCCGCCGATCATCCGATGAGTCCGCGCAGACTCGATCTGACCATGTCGCTCGCCACGGAACTGGGGGTTCTGCAGGGCGTGGAGATGCTGGACCCCGGTGCGGCCAGCGAGGAGGAACTGCTGCGCGTCCACACCTCCCGCTATATCAGTGCCGTCCGGGCGGCCGGTGACCTGCCGCCCGGGGAGCATTTCGGGATGAGTCACGGTCTCGGCACGGCGGACAACCCGACGTTCCCGGGCATGCACGAGGCGAGCGCCGCGGTGGCCGGAGGAACCTTGGCCGCAGCGCGGGCGATCGCCAGTGGCGCCGCGACGCGGGCGGTCTCCGTGGCCGGCGGCATGCACCACGCCATGCCCGCGGCCGCCGCCGGCTTCTGCGTCTACAACGACGCCGCGGTGGCCATCAGCTGGTTGCTCGACAACGGGTACGACCGCATCGCCTACGTGGACATCGACGTCCACCACGGGGACGGTGTCCAGGCCGCCTTCTACGAGGATCCGCGTGTGCTGACCATGTCCCTGCACCAGCACCCGGCGACCCTGTGGCCGTCGACGGGCTGGGCATCGGAGACGGGGGTGGGCCGCGCGGAGGGGACCGCGGTCAACCTGGCGTTCCTGCCGGCGGTCACCGACGGGCTGTGGATGCGCGGGTTCCACGCGGTCGTTCCCGGGGTCCTGCGGGCCTTCGAGCCACAGATCATCGTCATGCAGGCCGGATGCGACTCGCACCGCGAGGACCCGCTCGCCGACCTGTCCCTCACGGTCGACGGGCACCGCGAGTCCTACCTCCGACTCATCGCACTGGCGGACGAGCTCTGCGAGGGGCGGATCATCGCCATCGGCGGTGGGGGCTACGAGCTGGTCCGGGTGGTCCCGCGATCGTGGACCCATCTCATCGCCGCCGTCCTCGGCGTCCCCGTGGATCCGGGGACCCGGGTACCGGAGGAGTGGAAGGCCATGGCCGCCCGGTTCACCGTTCCGGACAGGGTCCCGCAGACGATGAGTGACGGCGGAGATCCCGCGCACACGCTCTGGGAGCCCGCCGGTGCCGATCGTGGGGGAGAGGTGGACCGGACACTGGCCCGACTCGACCAGTCGATCCTCGACACCCGCCGCTCGGTGTACCCCCTGCTCGGACTCGACCCGGACGATCCCCGGGACTGACCGCACCACCCCCGCGTCGCGGGTGCCCACCATTCACAACAGTTGTCTCATGGAGGACCACGATGGCCAACCCCGGTGACGGAACGACCGACGGCGGCGCCCCCGAGGGTGACGCGCCGGTCGTCAACCCGCCAGAACACGCCTCCACCGACACGGCGGTCGACGACTATCCGGAGGGCTATCCACACGAGTGGGCGGCGGATGTCCTGGGTTCCGACGGCCGGGCGGTGCGGATCCGGCCGGTCCTGCCCAACGACTCCGAGAAGATCACCCGCTTCCACGCCAGCCTCTCCGAGCGGACCCGCTACCTGCGCTACTTCGGCTCCCACGACGTCCTGTCGGCCAAGGAACTGCAGCGGATGACCAACGTCGACTACCGCGACCGGATGGCGTTCGTCGCGGAACTGGGCGCGGAGATCATCGGGATGGCGATCTACGAAAGGCTCCCGGACTCGACGTTCGCGGAGGTGGCGTTCACCATCTCGGACCAGCACCAGGGCCGGGGGCTCGGATCGATCTTCCTCGAGCATCTCGCGGGGTCCGCCGCCGAGTGCGGGATCGACCACTTCGAGGCGGAGGTGCTCTCGGAGAACCGGTCGATGATCCAGGTGTTCCGTCGGGCGGGGTACGAGATCTCGCGCTCCTTCGACGGATCCACCCTGCATCTCGAGTTCGCGATCGACCCCACCGAGGCGTTGACCAACGTCCGCAACGCCCGCGAGACCGCGGCCGAGGCGCGCAGTCTCGCGAGGGTCCTGACCCCCGCCTCGGTGGCCGTCATCGGTGCCTCGGACCAGGTGGGAAAGATCGGCCACACGGTCCTGCGCAACCTCATCGGGAACGGGTTCTCCGGTCCGGTCTACCCGGTGAACTCCGATGCGACCTCCGTGCAGTCCGTCCGTGCCTATGCCAGTGTCCGCGACATCCCCGATCCGGTCGACCTGGCCGTGGTGGCGGTGCCGGCCGCGTCCATGTCCGAGGTGCTCGACGACTGCCTGTCCAAGGGGGTGTCGACCCTCGTCGTGATCTCGGCCGGGTTCTCCGATGTGGGCAGCGCCGGTGTGGTGTCCGAGCGTCGCCTGGTGAGCGAGGCCCGCGCCCACGGGATGCGGGTGGTGGGGCCCAACGCCCTCGGGGTGATCAACACCTCCCCCGACGTCCAGCTCAACGCCACCCTCGCCGAGGTGGTCCCGGGGCCGGGCCGGGCGGGGTTCTTCTGCCAGTCCGGTGCCCTGGGGATCACCATCCTCGCCGCCGCCGCCCGCCGGGGTCTGGGACTGTCGACCTTCGTCTCCGCGGGAAACCGTGCCGACGTCTCCGGTAACGACCTGCTCCAGTACTGGGATACCGACACCGGGACCGAGGTGGTCCTGCTCTATCTCGAGAGTTTCGGCAACCCCCGCAAGTTCTCGCGGATCGCGCGCCGGGTGGCCCGCAACAAGCCGGTCGTGGTGGTGCGCCGGGCCGCCGACGACCTGGAATCGGGAGTCCAGGGTCTCACCGCCTCGGCCATCCGCGGTCTGTTCCGCGACTCCGGGCTCATTCAGGTGGACTCCATCACCGACATGTTCGACACCGCGACGCTGCTCGCCTATCAGCCGTTGCCGGCGGGCGGCCGTCTGGCGATCGTCGGGAACTCGACCGCCGTCGGGCGACTCGGCGGGGACTCCGCGCGGTTGCAGGGATTCACCGTGGCGCACTCGGTCGACCTGGGGGCCGGAGCGCTACCCGAGGACTTCCGGGCCGCGATAGCCGACGTGGTGGCCCGCGACGAGGTGGACTCGGTCCTGACGGTCTTCGTTCCACCGGTGGCCACCGAGCCGGACGCCTACGCCGAGGCCATCCGCGCCGCGGCGGCCGACAGTTCCAAGCCGGTGGTGAGTACCTTCCTCGCCGGCGAGGGACTGCCCGAGGGGCTCACCATCACCGACGAGTCCGGCGTGGCCTCACGGGGTTCCATCCCCTCGTACCCGTACCCCGAGCGTGCGGTGTCGGCGCTGGTGCGCGCCCGCCGCTACGCCGAGTGGCTGGACCAGCCCGCGGAGGAACCGGCCGAGTACGACGACATCGACCGCGCCCGCGCTCGGGATCTCGTCGATTCGTTGTGTCACTCGAACAGCGGGAGCGAATCGTTCGAACTCACCCAGGGTCAGGTCCGCAGTCTGCTGGAGTGCTACGGGGTCGGGATCGTCGACTACCGTGTCGCGGTCGGGGTGGAGCAGGCGGCCATGGCGGCCGAGGAACTCGGATACCCGGTGGCGGTCAAGGCGATGGGGGAGAAGTGGCGGACCCGCAGTGACCAGTCCGGGGTCCGCTTGGACCTGACCGACGCGGGAGCCGTTCGTCACGCGTTCGACGACCTCCGGGCGACCACCGGCTCCCGGGCACTCCACGTCCAGAAGATGGCCACCAAGGGGGTCGCGGCGACGATCCGGGTGGCGGACCACCCGATCTTCGGTTCGCTTATCTCCTTCGGCCTGTCCGGGATGCTCTCTGACCTCCTCGCCGATCGCGCGTTCAGTACCCTGCCGATCTCCCCCTCGGAGGCCCGGTCACTCCTCGATCGTCCACGGGCCGCGCCCATCCTCGACGGATATGCGGGGGACACCCCGGCTGACAAAGACGCCCTGGTGGACCTCATGGGCCGGATGTCGTGCCTGGTGGAGGACGTCCCCGAGCTCAGACGGCTGTCTCTCGACCCCGCGCTCGCGTCCCCCGACGGTGTGTCCGTGTTGTACGCACAGGTCCATCTGGGGCCGCCCCCGCGGTTCAGCGGGGACGAGGGCCCGCGGAGACTGCGCTAGCTGTCGGTACAGCCGGCGCGGCGTGCGCGGCGGGTCGGCCACTGCGCCGGCGCGGCTCGTCGCCCGGTCCGAACACGACGACGCCCCGGCTCCGGTGGCGGTGTGAACCCGCCTGACCGTGGAGCCGGGGCGTCGTGGTGTCCTCGTCCGGCCCGGACCTCAGACCGCGTAGGAGCGGAGCTTGTCGGCGCGGCGCCCTTCACGGAGCTTCGCCATGACCTCGCGCTCGATCTGGCGGACGCGCTCACGCGAGAGCCCGAAACGCTTACCGATCTGGTCGAGAGTGCGGGGCTGGCCGTCGTCGAGACCGAACCGCAGTGTGATGACCTGCTGCTCGCGCTCCTCGAGCGTGGACAGGACCGCACGGACGTCCGAGTGCATGACGTTGGTGACGACCGTGTTCTCGGCGCTGGTGGCCTCGGCGTCCTCGATGAAGTCGCCCAACGGCGCCTCCTCGTCCGCGCCGACGGGCATGTCCAGGCTCACCGGGTCGCGCGAGTGGTCGAGCAGTTCCTCGATCTTGTGCGCGGGGATCCCCGACTCCTCCGCCAGCTCGTCGAGAGTCGCCTCTCGCCCGAGCTGCTGGTGGAGCTCCCGCTTGATGCGGGCGAGCTTGTTGACCTGCTCGACCAGGTGCACAGGGAGCCGGATGGTGCGGGACTGGTCGGCCATCCCCCGGGTGATGGCCTGGCGGATCCACCACGTGGCGTAGGTCGAGAATTTGAAGCCCTTGGCGTAGTCGAACTTCTCCATGGCCCTGATCAGGCCCAGGTTGCCCTCCTGGATGAGATCCAGCAGCGGCATGCCGCGCCCCGTGTAGCGCTTGGCGAGTGAGACCACCAGGCGCAGGTTGGCCTCGAGGAGGTGTGCGCGGGCGGCCTCGCCCTCCGCGACGATCACCTTGAGATCGGCCTTCTTGGTGGGGCCCATCCGCTTCTTGGTGGCCAGGAGATGGGCGGCGTAGAGGCCGGCCTCGATGCGCTTGGAGAGTTCGACCTCGTCCTCGGCGTTCAGAAGAGCCGTCTTGCCGATCCCGTTGAGGTAGACGCGGACGAGGTCCGCGCTGGGGCTCTGGCCATCCGAATCCGCCTCCGTCCGACGGTCCGATCGGGTGGTGGCTGACGTCATGTCTCCTCCTCCTGCCGGCCCGGGGGATCAGAGTCGGCGGTCGGTTGCTGATGGACGGAACGGACGCGTGTCCGGGTCACGGTCACGTACTGCTACAACGGCGGGGGTGCCGGGAATGTTCCCGGGCCCATGACGTCCGTCACGACGTCCGGGAACCCGAGGTGTCGACGAGGACGGTGAACGGGCCGTCGTTCACGGAGCTGACCTGCATCATCGCGCCGAACGCCCCGGTCTCGACCTCGAGTCCCCGCTCACGGAGACCTCGCACCACCGCATCGACCGCGGCCTCGGCCCGAGCCCCGGGCGCCGCGCGGGACCACGACGGTCGGCGCCCCTTGCTCGTCGACCCCATGAGGGTGAACTGGCTGACCACCAGGACGGGCGCGCCGATCTCGACCGCGCCCGCCTCACCCGGCAGGATGCGCAGCTCCGCGATCTTGCGGACCATCGTGGCGACGTCCACCTCGTCGTCGTCGGTCGACACCCCCAGCAGCACCAGCAGCCCGGCGCGGGGGAGTGCGCCCACGATCTCCCCGTCCACGGTGACCGACGCCTCGGTGACGCGCGTGATGACGGCCCTCACCCGCCCACCGGCCCCGGGGTGGCGGCGACGCGGACGCCGG
>NZ_JAALEA010000249.1 GCF_014145145.1 Dietzia cercidiphylli | reverse complement strand
CGGAGGTCGACGCCCCGGTCACGTCGGCGGCCGCCCGCATGTCCCGACCGCCACCCGCCGGCTCCTCGCCCGGGGCCGCCCCAGCGCCGAGAACGCCACGGGCGACATCGTCGTCGGACCGGTACTTCAGGAGAGCGGCGGACAGGACCCAGCCGAGCTCCGGGCCGTCTCCACCCCACACCGACGCGGCGCGCGCCGCGTCCACCACCTCGGAGATCGACGGGGCCTTGCGCAGGGGCAGCTCGCGCAGGCGGCGTGCCTTGTCCACCACGTCGGCCGCCACCGACTCCGGCACCTCCGGAGCGCGGGACCGGACGATCTCCGTCTCCCGCGCGGCGTCCGGGAAGTCCACGTGGAAGTGCAGGCACCGGCGCTTGAGGGCACTGGACAGCTCCCGGGTGTCGTTCGAGGTGAGCACCACCCAGGGCGTCGTGCGTGCGCGGTAGGTGCCGAGCTCCGGGATCGTCACCTGCTTCTCCGCGAGCACCTCGAGCAGCATCGCCTCGAGCGACTCCTCCGTGCGGTCGATCTCGTCGATGAGCAGGACCACCGGGTCCTCGGACGTGATCGCCTCGAGCAACGGCCTGGTCACCAGGAAGTCCTCGACGTGGATCCCCACCTCCATCTCCGCCAGCGCGGCCGAGGCCGCGGCGAGATCCTCGTGCACCGCCAGTTCCGCCGTGATCCGGTCCCGGAGCATCTGGACGTGGAGCAGCTGCTTGGCGTAGTCCCACTCGTACAGCGCCCGGGCGTCGTCGAGCCCCTCGTAGCACTGCAGCCGGACCAACCGACGGCCGAACGCGGAGGCCAGCGACTTGGCCAGCTCGGTCTTGCCCACACCGGCCGGCCCCTCCAGCAGCAGCGGCCTGTCGAGGACCGTCGCCAGGTGCACGACCGTCGCCAGCTCACGGTCGACGATGTACCCCGTCCCGCGGAGGGCCTCCGCCAGGACGTCGACGTCGATCACCGCGTCCGCGGGACCCACCTCGTCGGAACTCAGGTCGTCGGGGTGATCCTCGATGACATCCATGGTCGGGCCCTTTCCGTTCTCGGGAGATGGTGGTGTCCCCCGGGGACGGGCGGGACGGATCCGCTCGCCCGCCCCCGGGGACGTCCTGGTGGGGTGCCGCGCCGACCGGTCAGTACGACCCGGTCATGGCGTGCTCGACCATCGGGATCAGCGACTCGACCGTGGACTCACGCGGGTTGCCCGGGGTGCACGCGTCCCCCATCATGTGCTCGGCGATTCGGCGGATGTTCTCCGCCGAGGTGTCGATCCTGTCGCCCTTGCCCTTGTACTTGCCCGTGTCCATCTGGTTCTTCTCGTACAGCCCGGGCGTGATCTGGCTGAAGTTGTCCGGGATGCCGACGTCCTTCGACAACCGGATGGCGGCCTCCACCGCCGCGTCGGCGGCCTGGACGGTCGTCATGTTGCGGGTGTCCACGCCCATCTGCGGCGCGAGTTCGGCGTAGCGCTGGTAGCGCGACGGCAGGTTGTACTCCCACACCCGGGGCAGCGCGATGGCGTTGTTCAGACCGTGGTGCGTGTCGTAGTACGCGCTGATCGCGTGGGACATCGAGTGGATCATGCCCAGGCCGCCCGAGTTGAACGCCTGCGTCGCGATGTACTGCGCGTTCATCATGCCGGTCCGGGCCTCGAGGTTGCGGGGGTCGTACACGGCCGTCGTGAGGTTGTCCGCCACGAGCTTGGTCGCGTACAACGCGTTGCCCAGCGACGGGGCGAAGTCGAGCCGGGACACGTACGGCTCCGAGCAGTGCGCGAGGACGTCGAAACCGCAGTACGCGGTGAAGTGCTGCGGGCAGGAGTAGTAGAGGAGCGGGTCGTCCATCGCCAGCGAGACCAGGCTGGCGTCGTCGAACGCGACCCACTTGTGCGGGTGGTCCATGTCCGAGGTGTCCGTGATCACGTACGCCCACGAGGTCTCCGCGCCGGTGCCCGCCGTGGTGGACACCGCGATGTGCGGCGGGTTCTCGAAGTTGGTGGACTTGGAGAAGCCCTGGAACTCGTTGATGTCGCGGCCGTCGTGGGCGATCACCACGCGGGCGCCCTTGGCGGCGTCATGACTGGAGCCGCCGCCCACCGAGATGATGCCGTCGCACTTCTCCGAGTTGTAGAGCGCGGCGGCGTCCATGACGTTGTAGTCCTTGGGGTTGGACTCGACCTTGTCGAAGACGACGACGTCGAGGCCCTGGTACTCGATCTTGCCCTTGAGCTCCTCGATGATGCCCGAGCCGCGCAGTCCGGTGGTCATGATGAGGACCCGGGTCATCCCCAGCTTCTTGGCCTCCACGCCGAGGATGTCGTGTGCACCCACCCCCAACAGCGCCTTGGGGAGAGGGTGGAACTCCTTGATCGGCATGTCCCAGATCTGATTCAGTTCGATCGCCATCGTGCGCCTCCTGCTCGAGCGACCCCCACCATCGGCGGGGCGGTGATTGTGACACCGATCACTCTTGTCCGGCGGGCGCGCCGTCCGGAACAGCTACCGCGGGGTTCTGCCCACCCGGCGCACCGGGGACGGTCCGGATGGCACCGATGCACCTACCCGAGTGGACGGGTCGAGCCCGGTTCGTCACGGCCGCCGACCTCCGCGCCCCTCACGCCCCGAAGCGCTGATCGAGGACACGACACCGCGCCTCGGCCGCCGCGATCGTCGAGGCGTCCGCGTACCGCGACCGGGCCAGGCTCCGCCATGCGGCGAGATCCTCACACCCGGCGCCGCCGACCCAGGCCCTGAGCACGGGGAGACGGTCGGCGGACAGCACCGCGGCCCGCACCATCGAATGGACCTCGAGCCGCAGGTCGGCCACCCCGGGCGCGTCCGACGCCGGCAGGAGTGGTCCCGGGTAGGAGGCGACCGCCCTCATGACGTCGCCGGAGTCGAGCGCGTCCGTGACCTCGCGGAGGTCGGTGACCAGTGCACCCGGGGCCAGACGGTAGGGCCTCGACGCCACCACGTCCGGCCCGAACACCCGCCGGAGGCGGGAGACCTCGGCGCGCACGCTGACCTCGTCCAGGCGGTCGTCGGCGAGCAGCTCCGCGAGCGCACCGCCCGTCAACCCCTCCGGATGCGCGTCGAGCAGCACGCAGATCTCCGCGTGCCTGCCGGTCAGGGCGCGCCCGCCGACCCCGGGGCCGTCCCCGTCGAGCAC
>NZ_JAALEA010000248.1 GCF_014145145.1 Dietzia cercidiphylli | reverse complement strand
CGATCCGCAGATCCCCGTGAATCACCGGGGCTAGTAGTCCAGGTCGAGCAAGGTTTGTCTCCAGCGAAAGAGGAGGCTCGAATAGCAGAGATTCTCGCAGTAATGGAATCGACCTGGCCTGCATTGTCGGGCTACGCCCTTGCTCACGCGTTTGGCGACCACGGCCAGTACAAAGTTGGCGACAAGAGCGTCCGATACCTACCGCCCGAAGCTATCTCCGGTGACGACCAGGCACGGGTAGTGCTGTTCAAGTCCGCACTGACTACCGGATGGGACTGCCCGCGGGCCGAGGTGATGATCTCCTTTCAGAACAAGGACAGCTACACCGAAATCGCCCAGCTCATTGGGCGGTTAGTCCGAACGCCTCTGGCCAAGCGCGTCGATAGTGGGGAGGACCGACTCAACGAGGTTGCTGCGTACCTGCCCGGATTCCGCACGGAGCATGTCGCGCGCGTCGTCAACGCCCTCACTGAGGAGGAGACCGTAAAGGTTGACATAGTGGTCGCTCCCGTCGTGTGCACAAGGTCGGCAGATGTGCCCGCCGAGTTGTTCGATCTGCTCGACAATGTTCCGTCCTACACTCGACAGAGCGCATCGTTCAGCTCGCGCACCGCCCAGCTGATGCGCTTGGCCGCGACGCTCACCGAACACGGTCTCATCAATCAGGGTTCGGTCAAGGCAAAGCAGTGGATCGTCGACCAGATGCGTGCTGCCGACGGACAGCGCAGCAGCGAAATCGACGCCAAGGTTGAAGACATCCTGTCGCTGAACATCAGCACCACGATGGTCGCCTATGGCGAAGCAATCATGCAGAGCGTCGGCAAGTCCGCCACCCCGACTAACGAGCGCGACCTAGAAGGTTACTTTCTGAAAGCGAAACGTCTTCTTCCGGACGGCTCAGCTAACTGGTATTACAACGATCTCTGCGATCGGGGCGAGGACGACCTCGACGCCTCTGCCCGATTGGCCGCAATGGCGGACCTGGGGTTCAAGACGGTGGTCGAGGAGCAGGCAGCAGCCCTCATTGACAGCTGGCGCCACCAGCATTCCGCCAAGGTGTCGGCGAAACCGCGCCATATCCGAAACCAGATAGAACCGCTGTGGCACCTAGGTGACGCGCCGATGCTGCCGACTACGGTCACGGCCCGTGATGCTTACCCGGCGGCGACCGAGAGGGTGCGTGGCACGACGGTGGAGCCAATTGGCACCTACCCATCGCATCTCTATGTCATACCGTCGGGTAAGCCCGACGCTGGCAAGTTCCCCGTCGACACCTCTCGATCCTCGTGGGAGAAAGAAGTCCTCGACGCCGAACTCAACTCGAGCACACTCGTTGGTTGGTACCGCAACCCGTCATCTGGACAGCACGCGTTGGCGGTCCCGTACGAGTTCGGCGACAAGCACCAGCTGATGCACCCCGACTTCCTGTTCTGGCACGACGACGGCGACAGCGAGTTCGTAATGGACATCATCGACCCTCACCGCTTCGATCTCGCCGACACCTCAGCCAAATGGTCGGCGTTGGCTCGCTACGCCCAGACCCATAAAGACCTCATTCGCCGTTGCTTGGCCATAGCAAAGATCGGTGAATCGCTGCGGGCTTTGGATCTCACTGCCGAAGGAATAGGCGAACGCATCGCCGAGGCAACGAATCAAGCCCTAATTGAGGCGATCTTCGTTGCTGAGGGGGTTTCGTATCCGTGACAGTCTGACTCCCATATTCTGTTGACGAGCTCCGGAAGCCAGTGCGATATACCCGCCTCACCCAGGTTTGCAGCTCGCGTCAGTGGACGGCGGCGGGGTGAACCCATGAGGCCACTGCGCGTCGGGGAGCTTCCACTCCGGAGGGGTCGGAAGTGGGTTCGGGTGTTCCCAGCACACCCCGGTCAGATCTGCATCACGCAGATCTGTGCCGCTCATGTTGGCCCCTCGGAGGTCAGCGCCTACTAATGACGCACCAATCAGTTCTGCATCTGAGAGATCCGCCTGGTAAAGGTCGGCGTTGCTGAGGTCGGCACGAAAGAAGTTGGCACCGCTCAGATCGGCCTCTCTCAAGACCGCGCCGTGCAGGTCGGCGGAACCCATCCGCGCGCTGGCGAGGGTCGCACCTCTGATGAATGCGCCGCTCAGGTTCACATTATGCATGGACGAGCCTGCGAGATCCGCACCGTTCAGACTGGCACCGGACAAGTCGGCCCCATAGAAATCTGCGTTTCGCAGATCAAGACCGCCCAGGTATTGGTCCCGGAGGTCAAGCCAAGTGAAGGGGCGGGGAAGGAGCGGGTCGGTCGATGATCGCTCGCGGACGAACGTGAGATTGGCGGCGCGGAGTTCTCGGTCGGCTCGGGCGTCGTCGATTCTTTGCTGAGCGACAACAGTCCAGTAAGAAGTGGTGCCACCGACGATGATCCCTACGATGCCTGCGATGAGGATGTCGCGTACCCACCAGGTGGGTCCGGTTTGGGGTGGTGAGCTTGATTCCTTCGGCGGTTTCACGTCGTTGTGATGACCAGCGAGCTGCCGGCGGCGCCGCGGCCTCTGGGGTGGGCGCATGTAGTGAGAAATCGGAGACCACCTTTCGCTATGGCCGGATAAGAAGCACGCACTAAGTGTTGGGCAGATAGCGATACACCGAGGTGCGGTGTATGCCGAAGTACCGGCCGAGTTCGGCGGCGGTGTAGTCGCCGGAGGCGTGCATCCGACGTAGCTTCTCGGCCTCGATGGGGGAGAGCTTGTGCTGTCGGCCCTTGTACTTGCCCTCGGCTTTCGCTCGGGCCACGCCCTCGCGTGTGTGTTCGCGGTTCATGGCGACCTCGAACTCGGCAGTCATCCCAAGCACCTGGAACATCATCGCGCCCATGGGATCAGCGGGATCATATGTCGCGCGTCCGACGGTCAGGGCCGCGCCCTTGGCGCGGATCTCGTCGGCGATGTCGAGCAGATCGCGCAGTGAGCGTCCAAGCCGATCGAGCTTGGTCACTACGAGCTCGTCACCGTCCCGCAGCTCGCCCAGGGCGCGGTCGAGCGCCGGCCGTACGCGCCGGCGACCGCTCACCCCTCGATCCAGATGGATTTTCTCGGGCGAGACTCCGAGAGTGATGAGGGCTTCTCGTTGCGTCTCGACGTTCTGTTCCGCGGTCGACACGCGCCCATATCCGATCTTCACGCCGCAAGTGTCGCATATGACCGTGTTGTGTGCTCATTATTTGCACTACTCGTAAATACGACACCGGCACGTAGCGCCGTTAAGGTTCGAGCTGCGCGATCTTCCAACGCATGAGGGCTCGTTGGGTGTCGCGCTAGGGATTAACTAATGCGACACCGTATTTAGGCAACCTGTCGCGAATCGCGACCCAAGTTGATAATAGAATCGAAGTGCTGTTCCACGGGAGTGGACTAGGTCAGGTATTCAGGTCGGTCGTAACGAGGTAAATCCATTTCCGGAATATTTGGAAGATCAGGGATTAGTCCATGAGCGAAACTCAATACATCGGGCGATGCCGACATGTGATTTGGAATGCTGAAGGAATCCCCTCTGGGGGCTATTTGTCCATCGGCGAGACACCGTAAGCCTGGAGCTCCCTTAAAAAGGGCTTCGAACTCGCGAATCGACGAACAGTACTGATTCAAATCGGGATATGCGTATGGTCGCAGGAACCGATTCAGTCCCGCCAAGCCAAGAAGAGATTGAACGACCATTTCTATTATGAGCGGGTCGTCTTCGAGCTCTCGCAGATCTCGCTTTAAGCTGCTGTTAATTCTCTGGCTGTCCAAGAAGGCAGAGCGCTCGAGACGTACCTCGCAAACGCCGATATTTCCCGATGGGGTTGCGCTAGCGGTGGCAGAAAATCGAATGACCTCCATCGTGTCATGGTGCATGATGTTTCGGAGTCGACTTAGGAAGCGGTAGCCAAAGTTTTCATCGTAGAGGCGACTGTATTCTTTCGTCGCTCGAATATGTTCTTCCGAGTTCTCGCCCCGGGATCGTTGAATTCTTTCAAGGCTCTTGTCTTGCTCAAACTTGATAAGTGAGGAAATCGCAAGAAGTGATCTTATAAACTTAGAGGAGAGCAGTTCGATAGAATCGTCACCAGAACCCGGTATCGAACCGTTGGCTACGCGCTCACCAGCATCTTCCACTTGGTTAACAAAGTCTAAGCATGCAGCCCGAAAGTAAGGAAAGTGGCTTCTTCGGAGCAGTGAGTCGAGTGACCACAAGGAGTTCCTGTACTCCTCGTACTTGTCCTCGGAAAGGGTGGTTATCTCGCTCCAGGTGCCGGAGGTCCCCGGGATTCTGGGATCCCCAAAGAGTATTACCGATCGCGAATCGTAGCTGTTCACTCTTTTTCCTTCGAATGGCCTATGCGTGATTGCAATATTGTAGTTTACTTGTACCGTCGCTTGATTGGGCGAGGCTAACGGATCATCGCCATCTGTCCACTTCTTCATTCAGGGTCGAGGAGAGAATAGGCGCTGGGTACGACATGAACGGTTAGCCGTAGTCTCCATTATCCGGTCGGCGTTTGAACGCACAGTCTGTTCGCTTCGCCTGCATCGACGGCCGGTCGTCGCACCGACTCTCGCTGGTTCATTGGGGTACACCCGTGCGGGACGGAACGCCGCCAACGATCGCTGCTGTGTCACAGGGTCTAGTTCGATACTTATGAAACGCCATCCCGTCGGGTCTAGGGTGTATTGATACACAGACTGGGCGAGAGGGACTTCTGATGGCTGAGCGGATCGGGACGTTGCTGAACCGTTCGGGTGATGGCGGCGAGGAGGTGCTCATCGTCAGCCGCGGGAGCGTGCGGACTCGGTTCCGGCGACGGGACGAGTTGGGTTGGAACTTTCGGGTGGAGT